>NZ_JBHSBP010000002.1:0-218750 GCF_042650725.1 Micromonospora sp. GCM10011541 | reverse complement strand
AAGCCCGAGCCGCAACGACAAGCCGCTTAACTCCCGCTGGCCTCAATCCCTTGACACGTTCCGCGACGGCCTCGGCGCGTAGGACGCGCACGAGTGCTGAGGCGGTGGCGTTGGACAGGTGATGCCCGTCCGCGCGAAGTTGCCGGGCGAGTTCCTTGCGGGACAGCGGTGTCCCGTGGGCGGCGAGCGTGTGGGCGGCGGTCCGGGCGGCCGGGACCAGCGCGGTGATCTCCGGACCCCGGTCCCGGACCGGCGGGCCGCTGTCGCGGCGGTCCCGGACCGCCGGGTCCTGGTCCGCGGTAGCCGGAACCGCGGTGGTGCAGTCCCGGACCGTGGCAGTGGGCGTGGGGACCGGCAGCGGCGGTCCGGGGACCGGCTCGCGGGTGTCCGGGACCGCGGCGTCCACGATCAGCGGCGGTCCTGGCTCGCCCGGTGTGGGTCGGGCGGTCTGCTCGGGTGGGGCGGGGTCGGCACGGCCGAGGGTGATCTTCACCATCGTCAGGAAGCCGAGCGCCGGCAACGCGGCGGCGACCCAGCCGATCACCGACGCTTCCGCCTCCACGACCTGGGCCGACAAGGACAGGAACACCGCCACTGTCAGCACGATCGCCGGGAACGCGACGCTCTTTCCTAGGCGCCGGTCGCGGCGCAGTTCCAGACCGACGGCGATCGAGGCCAGTTCCAGGACCACCGCGCCGGCCCACGCGAGCCAGCCCGGCTGGCCGTGCGCCGCCGCAACGTCATGGACGTGACGGAAAGTGGCTGCGCCGGCCGCGCCGCCGATCAACAGCATGATCAGCACCTGGATCCGGTTCTCCAGCCGCTCCCGCCCCGACCGCACCTCGTTGGGCAGGTCAGGCGTCCGCTGCTCAAGTGGTGCCAATGGCCCACCACCTGTCGATACGTCGTCCGGGTAGAGCCTCGAATGGCGTCACCCTGGGCCGGCGAACCGAGAAGGCAGCCGCCAGCCTATTTGTATTGATGAAGGTCGAGGTCATGTTCGTGCTCCAGCTTCGTTTGTAGGGATTCAAGGGCGACGGGGATGCCGTCCAGGTCCCGCCTACCCACACAGGGCCAGTTCGCGGGCGGGCGCGACCCCTGCCGGGGGTTGCCCGGGCAAGGCGCACCCCTTGTGCGTGCAGAGGTCGGCCAATACCTCACTGTGATCGAGCCAACGAACAATCCAGGCCCCGCGCAGGGGCAAGCAGCCGGGCAGCAGGTGCCGCCACAACCCGTACCGCAGGCTGAGGTCAACGAGCGGACACGGGGCGGCCAAGCCGAGCCACAAGCGGTCGCAACTCTCGCCACCGGCAGCGCTCGACAAGCGCCACAGTGGTGCAGCTCAACTTGCCGACGAGTGATCCTTCATGTGGGACCTCCCATCTCTCGACGCCCCCCAACGCCAGCGCGAGCAACAGCCGGCACCCCGTCCTGAGAGTGCCTGCGGCCTCTTTCTGGCCGACCGCGCCAGCCGGCGATGCGAGAACGTATATCGAGTACGCCCCGGGAACACCCGCCGAGTCAACCCCGATTTCCGTGCAGCTCAGTCACCGAACCTTGGCGCCAGTCCGGTGGAGTGCTATCCGCCAGGGCATTCGCCGCCAGACTGGCGATAGGTGCCCGGTCCTTTCGCCAGAGCACGTCATCGCGCTGCATCCAAACCCGGCGGCCTGAAACAAGCGCTGAACGCTCTCGCCATGTTCTACGGCGAGCGCATCACCGGAAACTGAGAAGGCGACCACCGCCTCACACACAAAGATCCGGACAGTCCCAGGCCGTGTTTCAAAAGTGTCGTAGGTGGCGGGCATGCTGTGGGGTTGTGGGGAGGTTTACGGCGTTCCGGTTCACGGTTGACCCGTCACCGTCGCAGGTGGTGGTGTTGGCGCGTCATGCGGGGGCGTCTCGGTTCGCGTTCAACCAGTGCCTGGCTCTGGTGAAGGAAGCCCTGGATGCGAAACGTCGGGACGGGTCGGTGGTGGTGCCGTGGTCGGGTTTTGACCTGATCAACGCGTTCAACTCGTGGAAGACCTCGGCGCAGGCGGGTCGCCGGTTCGTGGTCGACCGGTCCCGCTCGACGGAGATGGTCGCGACGGGGTTGTCGTGGCGGACGCAGGTGTGTCAGCAGGTGTGTGAGGAAGCCGCCGTCGACCTGGGTCGTGGCCTGAGCGCCTGGACGGACTCCCGGGGAGGGAAACGGCCGGGCCGCCGGGTGGGGTTCCCGACATTCAAACGCAAGAGCCGCTCCCGTGCGTCGTTCCGGATCCGCTGCACAACGAAGGCGGGTCGGGCGAGCATCCGGGTGGGGGATCCGACGGCGGGACCTCGCAGTGTCTGTCTGCCGAAGATCGGGATCCTGAGGGTACGGGAGGACACCCGCCGGCTGCGGCGGATGATCCGCACCGGCCGAGCCGGCATCCGGTATGCCACCGTCTCCTGCCGGGCCGGCCGATGGACCGTCACCGTGACGGTGGAGGCGGCGGACCTGCACCCCGCCCACCGGCACCCGCCTCGGCCCGACGCCGACGGCGGTGGTTGGGTAGGCGTCGACCGCGGCCTCGCCGCCCTCGTCGTGGCCGCCGACACCACCGGCCGACAGGTACTGCGCGTCGATGATCCGCCACGCCCGCTGCGGACCGCCCTGCCGAGGCTACGGCGTCTGTCCCGCCAGGTCAGTCGTCGACAGCCAGGCTCCCGCAATCGGGCTGAGGCTGCCGCCCGGCTGGGCCGGGCCCACCTGCGTGTGGCGAATGTGCGTCGCCACTTTCTGCACACGGTCGCCAACCGGCTGGTCAAGACCCACGACCGGCTGGCTCTGGAAGACCTGCACACCGCCGGTCTGCTGCGTAACCGGCGTCTGGCCGCCGCCATCTCCGATGCGGGTTGGGCTGACCTGGCCCGCATCATCGGGTACAAACAACGCTGGCGCGGCGGGCAAGCCACCCCGGCACCACGGTGGTATCCGTCCACCAGGATGTGCAGTGCCTGCCGCACCACCGGCCCCGCCCTACCCCTCTCAGTGCGCATCTTCGGCTGCGACGAGTGCGGGCATACGGCCGACCGGGACGTCAACGCGGCGGTCAACCTCGCCGTCTGGGCCGAGCAACACGATGTCCAGACCCGGGACCCCGAAGCACGAGGCCCGGTCACCAACGCCCCCCGAGAGGCCGGCTCTGGCCAGCGCCCACGCGCCGGCGAAACCAGCCTCGACGACGGAGGAACCCCACCGCCACGAACACCCGTGACGGCAGGGACGCCCGAGAAGGGCGGTGTCTCATGACCCAAACGACTATTGAGACACGCTGTAGGGTCTCGTCTGGCCGTCGGTACGGCGGCTGGCGGACACGGGGAGGTGTCAATGCGGCGTCGTCAACTGCTGGCGTCCGGGATGTTCACGGCGATCGGGCTCAGCACCGCGGACCTACTGACAGCAGCACCGGCCGCCGCCGAGACGGCCCCGCTGAAAAGCGTCGGCGTTCAGCTGCCGGTAAACGACCTGCGGGCGATCGAACTCGACGAGGCGCGCGGCCGCTTCTATATCGCTCAGGGGGTCGGCGGCGGGCTGCCGCTGGTGGTGACCGACCTGGACGGCCGGCTGCTGAACCGGATCACGGCCGTCGCCGACCTCTCTGACCTCGTCCTCAGCGACGACGGGCGCATCCTGTACGCGGCCCAGGGCTTCAACCGGATCATCGCGTTGGACGCCGCCACCCTCACCATGGTCGCCAGCTACCCCGCACCCCCCGGCGCCCACTTGTACACCGTCGAACCGACCGGGGAGAAGGTCGTCGGCGGGTTCATCGACGCCGGCATCGGCTCCGGCGGTCTGCTGATCTGGTCCGCGCCCGGCACCCCGCCGGTGGTCTACACCGGGGGCCCCAACTACCACCCGATCATCGACGCCAGCCCCGGCGCGCCCGGCCTTCTCGTCGCCGGCGACACCGGGTATTCGCCCGTCACCACGTACGTCATCGACGTCTCCGGTGACAGCCCGACGATCGTCGCCCGGCGGGACAACACCGGCAGCAACCTGATCGACTACGCCGTGAGCCCGGACGGCACCGAGGTGGTGGAGACGGTCGGCCACCCGTACGAGCATCACTCGTACCGGCTGCCGGATCTCGCCGACGCCACCGTCTATCCCAGCGGGGTCTACCCGCAGGACGGCGCCTGGTCCGGGGACGGCTCGACCGTCGCCATCGGGCGCGCCTCGACGGCCTCCGGTGACGCCGATGTCTTCCTCTATGCCAAGGGCAGCACGGCCCCGACGTACGCCGTCGATTTCCGCAGCGGCGACAGCCTCTGGGAGGGCACGCTGCTGGTCAACCGGGACGGCACCCGGGCCTGGGCGGTCAGCTCGACGGATCCCTACCAGGAAACGCAGCTGCTGCACTCGTTCGGACCGGCGCACCCGCCGAAGCCCCCGGTCACCGACCTGGCTGTCACCGCCCAGGTCGGGACCGGCAAGGAGAAGGGCACCGCGCAGCTCACCGTGACCTGGAGCTCGCCGATCGGCGACGACAGCTACTGGTGGATCACCGCGTCGACCAACGGCGGGGCCGAACGGGAGTTCTGGCGCGGCAAGATGGACGTTAGCGGCAGGTACACCCTCACCTACTCGCTGCCACGCGGCGCCACCACCTTCACGGTCCGGTACCGCGACTACTACCAGTTCTACCCGGACGGCTACGCGACCGCGGTGCTGCAGCGGTGAGCGCACCGATCCGGCGCCGCTCTCCGCTCGTGCGCCGCAGCGCACTGGCGCTGCTGCTGCTCGCCACCGGCCTTGCGGGCTGCGCCCGACCCGGTACCACCGGAGCCGGCGCCGTCTGGGCCACCCAGGCGCCGACCGCCGCAGGGACGACGAGCGCCGCCGCGGCGACGACGAGTGCGACGGTGACACCAAAGTCGCGCAACCTGTCCGCGACCGCCTCCCCGACGCCGAAGCCCCGCCCGTCGGGGGCAGCGCGGGCCGGCTCGGCCGCCGCCCCGCCGCCGGCCCCGGCCGCCAGGCCCACTCCGGCCCCGGAGTTCCCCCGCGGCTACACGCTGCTGTCGCAGACCTGCACCCTCCAGGTCGGCCAGCAGGTGTACGTCTCGCGCGGCGGCAAGACGAAGGGGAATTTCCGCTTCTGCACCCAACGGCTGCGTAAGAACGACACGGGCGGCTACTACCTCAACCCGTACGTCTTCGTGGAGCCCTTCTTCCTCGACGGCGGCCGATGGTTCCCGGACTCGCGCGAGCCGCTGAGCCTGACCATCACCTGTCGGGTCATCCATTCCGGCGAGCAGGACTACTCCCTCACCGCCACCTCACCGAGCGGGAACGGGCCCGGGCACACCGCGTCCTGCGGCCGGCTGGTGCCGCACGCGGTCACTCCGACGACGGGCAGCGACGCCTACACGATCCGATTCAGCGGATACACCTCGGGCGGACACTACGGCGTGCTCGCCTTCGACACCGAGGTGCACTTCCCGGGCGCCGGCAAGCCGACGCCGGAGCAGCAGGTGACCGTAGCCCGCTGACGCGGACGTACCGCCATCCCGACGTGCGAGGCGCTTCGGCAGCGGCGACGCAACCGGCCCCGTTGCTCGCGCCGGCACGCGTAACCGGATCTGGCAGGCGTCGAAGCCTCGCTGATCCACGGCCTCACCCGCCGTAGAGCCGATCGATGCGATTGCGGGTCCGCGTCCGAGTGTCGACCGCCCACCGGCTGCTCGCGATGCTGGGATCAACCGAGGGCCAGGTCTGGGCTGCCGGGCCGGTGCGGTTGTCCGCCGCGGCGGCCGAACGGGCGTAGGGTCGGTGCCGTGGTAGGGGCGGGACGTCGATACCGGTACGTCGGCCCGGCGGACGTGTGGGCGTCGGTCGCCGACGCTCCCGAGGGCTGGCCCATCCGGTCACTGGTCGATCTCGGCACCTACCTGACGGCCGCGGATCCGCGCGACCGTGACGAGCCGTTCACGTACGTCATCGACCCTTCCGGTACGTTGCGGCTCGCGCCGAGACGCAGCGAGCATGTCGCCTGTGCCGGCCGTGGGGAGGTCCTCGGCGCCGGGGAGATCGCCTTCGCCGGCGAGCGGGACGGCTGGGTCGTGACCGAGGTGAGCAACCAGTCCACCGGGTACTGCCCCGATCCCACCTCATGGGTGGCGGTGGCGGGCGCCCTCGACCGGGCGGATATTGACCGTCCGGAAGGCTTTACCGAGGCGGTCGTCTTCCGGCGCTGCCTCGACTGCGGCGAGCGCAACCTCGTCCGCGACGACGACTACATCTGCGCGCTCTGTGGTGCTGAGCTGCCGGAGGATGTGGAACCTCGGCTGACGGCCCAGCCGTCGACCGACCAGCGTTCGCGCTGACGACCGAGCCGGCTGATCGTCACTTCAAGCAGGCATTGATGCCGCCACGGACGAGAGCGGAGCCGGGGGTGCGGCCGGATCGCTATCCCGCTGCCGCCGCGGCCTCAGGGGCCGTCCAGGTCTGCACCTCGACCAGGTTGCCCTCAGGGTCGCGCAGGTAGGCCGAACGCAGGCCCCACCCCGGCCGGTCGGCGGCGGCGGCCACCACCACCTCGGCCGGGAGAGCGGCGACTGTGGCGTCCACGTCCGGCACGGGGATCACCACCAGCACTCCACCGTCACCCCGGCCCACCGGCATAACCGCCTCCGCCGCGCGGCGGCCGAGGATGGCGAGGACGGTGTCGCCGCTCTGGTCGAAGCTGGCGTATTCGAAGTCCGGGACGACCTTCTCCGGCTCGCCGAGCAGATCGGTGTAGAAGCGCAGGGTGGCCGGAAAGTCGTTGGCGACGCGCGGGCGTGCACACTCACGCACCCGACCCTAGTCCTGCGAGCACCGGCGCAAACTGGCCATCCCGGTGGGCAGACCCGGGCTCGCTCCGGTGGATACCGCCATGTGCCGGGTCCGGCACAGCGGGTGGGCCGGCCGCGCGGATAGCTTCCCGGCATTCGGCCCGCGGCCTCGGCAGCGGGTACGCGGCCGCCCAGGAACAAGGAGGAGCCGTGACCCAGCTGCGTCGATCACCATCCAGATCGACCGCTGGCGTGCGGCGCTTCCACCTGATGCCTGGCCGGACGGGTTCCCGGAAACCGGATCGGTGTGGCGGCGGGACGTCTTCGCCGTCGCCCAGGCCTGGCGTGCCGGAGGGGCGAGCCCTCGGCAGCTGCTGCGCGGCGCTGATGTCGGGTTACGGCCCGATCGGCTGCGCCGGATCGCGTCCTACCCTGATGGTGGCGGGGTGCGGAGTAGCACCGGCTGACGCCGCGACGGTTTGGTGGTTGTGTCGGCGGGAAGGTTGCGGATTTGCCGCAACAAGGAGAGGAATTCCCATGACATCGACCAGGCTTCCCGGCGGCACGTTCCGTATGGGGGATCTGACGGTCACCCGGATGGGGTACGGCGCGATGCAGTTGGCCGGCCCGCACGTCTTCGGTCCACCGGCCGACCGTGACGCTGCCGTCGCCGTGCTGCGCGAGGCCGTCGATCTGGGCATCAACCACATCGACACGGCCGACTTCTACGGCCCGTACGTCACCAACGAGATCATCCGGGAGGCCCTGCATCCGTACCCCGACGATCTGCACATCGTCACCAAGGTCGGGGCGCTGCGCGACGCCGAGGGCAACTGGCCGCAGGCCCTGGCCCCGGAGCAGCTCCGCCAGGCCGTACACGACAACCTGGACCGCCTCGGCCTCGACGTGCTCGACGTGGTCAACCTGCGCGTCGGCGGCTTCGACCGGCCTACCCCCGGCACGATCGAAGAGCCGTTCACGGTTCTCGCGGAGCTGCAACAACAGGGGCTGATCAAGCACCTCGGGCTGAGCACCGTCAACGCCGATCAGGTCGCCGAGGCGCAGTCCATCGCGCCGGTGGTGTGCGTGCAGAACTTCTACAACATCGCCAACCGCGACGACGACCCCCTCGTCGACTCCCTCGTCGCGCAGGGTGTCGCCTACGTGCCCTATTTCCCGCTTGGCGGCTTCAGCCCGCTGCAGTCCGAGGAACTGCACGCCGTCGCCGCCCGCCTGGAGGCCACCCCGATGGCGGTCGCGCTGGCGTGGCTGCTGCATCGGTCCCCGAACATCCTGCTCATCCCCGGCACCTCCTCGGTCGCGCACCTGCGCGAGAACGTCGCTGCCGCCGCGCTGACCCTTCCCGACGACGCGCTGACCGAACTGAACATCATCGACTGACGGTGGATGCTCAGCGGGTCGCCCTCGCGACCAGCGGGATGCCCTCGCGGTAGGTCGGCACCGCCGGAGCCCAGCCCAGCTCGCGCTTGGCCTTGGCGTTGGAGACGCGCATCGAGGTGGTCATCATTGCGTGCGCGTACGGGATGGGCCGCAGCATCCAGCTCGGCACCCGCCACGGCCGGCGCGCCCCGAACGCGGCCGCCAGCGTGTCCAGGTAGTCGCCCCAGCGCACCGGCTCGTCGTCGACGATGTTGTACGCCTGCCCGGCCCGCCCCTTCTCCAGAGCGGCCACGGTCGCCGCGGCGGCGTCCTCCAGGTAGATGAAGTTGGCGAAGCCGCCCCCGGAGGGCACCGGCAACCGGCGCTTGCGCACCAGGTTGACGATCATGCTGGTCATGCGGTCCTGCCCGTAGAAGAACCCGTAGCGCAGCGCGACGCCCTCCATCTCGTCGGCCGAGAACACCTGCTCCTCGGTGGCACGAATCGCCGCCACCGCCTCGCCGAGCTTGCCGCCCACCGGCTCGGCGAACGGGTCGTCCTCGGTGAGCACGCGCGGGCCGTGGTCGCGGTAGCCGTAGCCGAGCACGATCGACTGGGTGAGGAAGCGGTGGGCGCCGACCGCCCGGGCCGCCGCGAGCAGGTTGGCCGTGCCGGTGGTACGCAGGGCGTTCGTGCCCTGAAGCGCCTCGCCCATCTTCGTGGTGCCCAGCGCCGTCAACTCATGGACGACCGCGTCGGCCCGCACGTCCCGTACGGCGGCGAGCAGACTCTCGCGGTCCAGCACGTCGGCCACCACGGCCTCGGCGCCGGCGTTGCGCAGCCGCTCGGCGTTGGACTGGCTGCGGCTGATGCCGATCACCTGGTGGCCGGCGGCGATGAGTTGGCGGGTGAGGGGCGTACCGATGGCGCCCGAGGCGCCGGCGAGCAGAACTCTCATGGCTTCGGTTCCTTCCTGCAGGTCTCACCCCTATGGACGGAGTACCGGTCGGGCGTGTGATGACCGTGCGGTGTGTCGTCTCGCACAGCCGTCGTCTTCCCTGGTGGCCCTGCCCATGAGATGCGTCGGCTCGGTGCGTCGCGAAAACGGGTTCGTGGCGTCCGGTGGCGGTGCATAGGATCGGGTCATGGGCCGGACCTTCGACATCATCTCCCCGCCGCGCTCCTGAGCGGGGCGCCTCTGCTGATCGTGTCCAGCCGGTGTCGGCTGGACGCGCGGTTCACCCAGCGCTGAGTCCGGTACGCCCCGCTTCCGCGACCCCCAATTCCTCTCGTCGCAGGAGCGATTTCCTCATGCTTGTCTCCGAACAACCGGTGGCTGCCGCCCGACGCTCCGCCACCGGCCTGTGGTCGCTTGTCCCCGCCGGCGTGCTGTGGGGCACCGGTGGCCCCACCGGCAGCCTCCTCGCCCACGAAACGGGGCTGTCACCGCTGGCGGTGGCGTCCTACCGGCTCGCCGTCGCCGGCATGCTCGTCATCAGCTGGCTCTGCTTGGCGCGAAAACCGCTGCCCCGCCGCCGGGAAGCCTGGGCTCGGATCGCCGTGAACGCACTGCTCGCCGCGGTTTTCCAGGCCTGCTTCTTCGCCGCGGTGTCACTGACCAACGTCAGCCTCGCCACCCTGCTCACCATCGGCGCCTCACCCGCCTTGGTCCTGTCCGCTGAACGGGTCGCCGGGCGGCGGGTCAACGCGTCGATGCTCGCCGCGGTGGCGCTGGCCGTGGCCGGTCTGGCCCTGCTCATTGGCACGCCTGCCGGCGGCATCACCACCACCGGGGCGCTCACCGGGGGCGGACTCGCGTTGCTGTCGGCCGCCGGCTTCGCCGCGATGACATTGATCGGCACCCGGCCCGTCACCGGTCTCGACGATCTCACCGCCACCGGCGTGAGCTTCGCCATCGGCGGGGCCGTGCTCGCCGCCGCGTCCACCTTGACGTCCGGCATGAACTTCGTCCCGACCCCGACGTCCGTGGGGTTGCTGCTCCTACTGGGCGCCGTCCCCACCGCGATGGCGTACGCCCTGTACTTCCGCGGCCTGCGCACCGCCCCGGCCAGTACGGCAGCGCTGATCGCGCTGCTGGAACCGCTCGTCGCCACCCTCCTGGCCACCCTGTTCCTCGGCGATCGCCTGAGCTCGGCCGGGCTCATCGGCGCTGGGCTGATCACCACCGCCATGGTGCTGAACACCCGCGGGCACCGGTGACAAAGAGGGGCCCGGGCAGGACCAACAGGACCTGCCCGGGCCCCGGGTGTCAGGACGCCGGCGCTTCCGCCAGAAGCAGCGATCCCCGGCGCTGCAGGGACCGTCGTGGCCGGGTTCGGTCCCGCTCAGGCACCTGCCGTGGCCTGCCCGAGGGTCGGCTCGTCGTCCCAGGCCAGTGAGCTCAATTTCCAGCCCGACGGGGTCATGACGAACTGGGTCGTCTTCACGCCCCGGCCCTCGAACCACTCGCCGTTGAGGTAGCCCGACTTGCGGTACTCGCTGAACCGGTGGGCGATCGAGCCGTAGATCTCGGTGGTCTCCGAGGTCTCCCATTCCCGGAACTCGGTCAGCGTCCCGTCGGTGAGGATCTTCTCGCGAGGTTCGACGAACTGGCGCAGGTCGTAGATCACCGGGGTCGCGCCGACGGTGCTGATGATCATCCCTTCGGGGATGAACACGTCTTCGATCGCCTGGATGTTCGGCTTGGTGCCGCCCGGGTTGGCGAAGGCGCCCAGGAAGGTGGCCATCAGGCCGTCGAGTTCGGCCTTCACCTCCACGGACATGCTGCCCTTGCTCGCAAGGCCGGGTTGGCCGGTGCGGTGGGCCCGCCACTCGTCGGCCAGCACGGACCAGATCTCGAGATCGATCCGTCCGCCTTCGTCGTCCGGGTAGACCTGACGCAGCGTTCCGTCGCGGCTCATTCTCAGCCGCTGGGCGACCGCGATGCTACGCGCGTTGCGCGATTTGGTGCGCCACTCGACGCGAGCAATGCCGCGTTCCTCGACGGCCCAGTCGATGATCTGCTCCGCGGCGCGGGTGATCAGGCCGTGGCCCTGTGCGCCGGGCTCCAGCCAGCAGCCCGCTTCGCAGACGCCCAGCGCGGTGTCGAAGGAGACGAACATGACACCGCCGACCAGGCGGCCGTCCAGCCAGATGCCCCAGATGCCGCCGGTGTCCTGAGCCCGCTTGTCCGCGTAACGCCGCAGTACCGCGCGAGCCCCGCCGAGGTCGCGGGCGACGAACGCGGGCGAGACCCACGGCAGGATGTGCTCGCGCGCCCGGTCCAGGTGGTAGAGGAACTCCTCGGCGTGCCAGGGCTCCAGCGGACGCAGCACGGCCGAGTCGGTGAGGGGCAACGCGAACATCACAGCCTCCGTACATAACAAACGTTTGGCATGTACGCTAACAGGCCATGACCCCCGCACGCACCGACCATGACTCCCGCCGCCAGGACGTCTCGGAGGCGGTCTGGCGGGTCCTGGCCGAGCACGGCTTCGGCGGCCTGACCATGCGCGCCGTCGCGGCGGCCCTGAACTCCTCGACCGGACTGGTCACCCACTACTTCGCGGGCAAGCGCGAGCTGATCGCCCACGCCCTCGACATTCTCGAGGTACGCACCGCGCAGCGCCCCCGGCAGACCGCTCCCGCGCCCGGACTGGCCGCGCTGCGCACGCAGGTGCTCAACATCCTGCCGCTGACTCCCGATGCGGCGGCGATGAACCGGATCTGGGTCGGCTCCTGGGACGTCGCCCTGTCCGACCCCGACCTGTTCGCCGCCCAGACCCTTCGCTACGAACGCGTCCGGGCAGGGCTGCGCACCTCCATCGAGGACGCCCAACGGCTGGGCGAGCTTCCCGACGGTGACTCGGGCCGGCTCGCGACGACCGTGCTGGCGTTCACTCACGGCCTGGTGGTTCAGGCGCTGTTCGACCCCGACCGGCTGCCGGCCGCGACACAGACCCGACTCGTCGACGACTTCCTCGCCGCGTTCACCCGCTGAACCGCGACGCCCTGGCACGGAAAAGTTGACGCGGAACGAGGCCAGGCCCCGGGGGACGGGATCGCCAGGGGCGAGCGGTCAGGTCCAGGCGGCGGGACTGGTGTGGTTTGTCCACTGCGGCCCGCCGCGCGGGCTAGTGTCGGTGCCGTGGTGGGGGCGGGGCGTCGATACCGCTACGTCGGCCCGGCGGACGTGCAGGCGTCGGTCGTCGGTGCCCCCGAGGGCTGGCCCATCCGATCGCCGGTCGATCTCGACACCTACCTGGCGGCCGCAGATCCGCGCGACCGTGACGAGCCGTTCACGTACGTCATCGACCTTGGCGGTACGTTGCGGCTCGCGCCGAGACGCAGCGAGCACGTCGCCTGCGCCGGCGGTGGAAAGGTCCTCGGCGCGGGTGAGATCGCCTTCGCCCGCCAGCGGGGCGGCTAGGTCGTCACCGAGGTGAGCAACCACTCCACCGGGTACTGCCCCGATCCCACCTCCTGGGAGGCAGTGGCGGTCGCCCTCGACAACGCGGGTATCTGTCGCCCGGAATGCTTCACCGTGGCCGTCGTCTTCCGGCGCTGCCTTGACTGCGGCGAGCGCAACGTCGTCCGCGACGACGACTACATCTGCGCGCTCTGCGGTGCTGAGCTGCCGGAGGATGTGGAACCTCGGCTGACGGCCCCGCCGTCGACCGACCAGCGTTCGCGCTGAGAGGCGGCTAACGCGGCGCGCCCAGTGAGGTGGCGCCGAAGCTCGCCATACCACCGGCGTGGCGGATTAGGGACATCCTGCGCGGGCGGGCGGGCGGGCCCTGGCCGGTAGGGGCGGGCCTGAACAAGGCCCGGGGCGGCGGTGCCCCCAAACCGTCGACCGCCGCTCCCAAGGAAGGGGCACCCAGCTCCCCGGCCACGCCACACGCGGGAACCCCGGAACCCACCGTCGCCCCCGCGAAGCCCGCTCCCGCCCGGCGAAGCCGGCCGCGGCTCCGGCGAAGCCGGCGTCGCTGAAGCAACATGCGGACAGCTTGCGCGGGCCCAACAAGGCGTCGACCCCGCGGGTGGCGTCGGAATACACCTCACGGTCGGGTCAGACGTACTACGGGCGCAGCGGACACCGACTCCCGATTCCTGCGCCACTCCGCGCGATCATGGAGAAGATCGCACCGCTGAGCAACCGGCACGGCGCGTGCGGCGAGGTCCACTGCCTCATCCAGGCGTTCAACCAGGAGGGTGTGAGCGGGATCTACGGTGGCACCATGCGATCGGTCCAGGTACGGTCCCAGCAATCCGGGGGTGACGCGCACGGCACACCGATCGATCCGTGTCCCGACTACTGCACCCCACTCCTGGGAAGGCTGGGTATCAACTTCTGATGGCACAGGATTTCACCAGCCGGCTGCCCGCAGCCGCAGTGCAGGCGCTGCGGGCGGCCGGCTGGGCCCCTGACCGCTCAGTCGACGTTCGCGCCTGGCACGAGATCCTCGGAGCCGAGGGTTTCGTCCTGCATCTACTGGCCCGGCAGGTGCTCGAGAACTTCGGTGGCCTCCGCGTGACGCCGCCCGTCGCGGTCGGGGCCTTCCGGAACAGTGACGTCCTCTTCGAGCCCGAGCTCGCCGGCAGCGGGATGTTCGACATCGCCGTGGAGCTGAAGAAGATGTTCGGGCAGGACTTCTACCCGATCGCCGAGTGGATCACCAACAGTACGGTCTTCCTCGGTTCGGCCGGGATGGTCGTGGATGATCACGACGTGGAAGTGCTGCACGTCGCGGACAGCTTCGAGGACGCCTTACGGGTCATGCTCCTGGCCGACCGTGAGCCACCGGTGCTGCACACCTACAGCCGCTGATCCCCGTACTGTCGTTCGGATACTGACCGAAGCCGGCTGGCAGCCGGGCCGACGGGTGGACACCAGCGCATGGCGGACGCAGCTGGAGGCGGGTGGGTTCGACATGCACCAGGCGACCGAACGGTTCCTCGCCGAGTTCGGCGGGCTGACGGTCGCCCACCGCGGGCCGAGCATCTCGCAGGCGCGTGCCCCGTTCGAGCTGGACCCGCTGCTGTGCCTCGGCGAGGACGAGCGGTTCGCCGACTGGTCGTCGGTCATCCACCGATCGCTGTTCCCGCTCGGCGAACTCGACGAGGGGCGGTTCTTCCTGGGGATCGACGAGACCGGAGAGGTGTATCTGGTCGCCGACTGGTTGGCCAGTTACGGACCGGCTCGGCAGGCCGTGGAGAAGCTCATTCTCGGCGTCGCTCCGGACACCAGATGGGACGCGTATCCAGGCTGATCGGATGTGAGGTCTGGGCGACCTCGCCACGGCTCGTATGGTGGCGGGGCGTAGCAGTCGGCTCGGGGAGGTTGGTCCATGCTCGCGGAACTGGCAGCTCCGCCGGCCGTCGCGGCCGAGCAGGTGATCACCGCCGTGCTGGCCGACCTGCGCTCCGGCGACCACCGCGGTGTGGTGGTCGACTCCCCGCCCGGCGCCGGCAAGTCCACCCTCGTGGTCCGCGCCGCCGTCGAGCTGGCCGCCGCCGGCGAGCCGCTGATCATCGTGGCGCAGACCAACGAGCAGGTTGACGACCTCATCGACCGGCTCGCCCGCAAGGCCCCCGAGCTGCGCATCGGCCGGCTCTCCGCGACCGACTACCAGCCCACCGACCGGGTGAAGGGTCACGAGACGGTCCGGGTCGCCGCCAAGGTCGCCGACCTCGGCGGTCCGGCCGTCATCATCGGTACGGCCGCCAAGTGGGCCACCGTGGCCGAGGGCGTCTGGCCGTGGGCGATCGTCGACGAGGCGTACCAGATGCGGTCGGACGCCCTGCTCCGCGTGGCCGGGAGGTTCGAGCGGGCGCTGTTCGTGGGCGACCCTGGGCAGCTCGACCCGTTCTCCACCGTCGAAACCGCGCGGTGGACCGGGTTGACCTGGGATCCGATGCAGTCGGCGGTGGCCACCCTGTTGCGGCACAACCCGGAGCTGCCTGTGCACCGGCTGCCGGTGTCCTGGCGGCTGCCCGCGACCGCCGCGCCGGTGGTGGCCGCCGCGTTCTACCCGTTCACCGGGTTCCGGGCCGGCACCGGGGCGGCCGAGCGGGCGCTGACGTTCACCGAGCCGGGGTCGGGCGACCGCTTCGACGCGACGGTCGAGGTGGCGGCCGCCGCCGGCTGGGCGCTGCACGAGCTGCCCGCCCGGCACACGCTGCGTACCGATTCCGAGGCCGCTGCGGCCTGCGCCGCCCACGCCCTGCGGTTCCTGGCGCGAAAGCCGGTCGGGTTCTCCGAGCAGGCGCCCGGCGGTGCGCCGGTGACCGCGGACCGGATCGCTGTCGGGGCCGCGCACCGCGACCAGGTGGCGGCCATCCGGTCGCACCTGGGTGCGGCCGGCGCGGGCATCACCGTCGACACCGCCAACCGGCTCCAGGGCCGGGAGTACGACGTGACGATCGTGCTGCACCCGCTCTCGGGCCGGCGGGACGCGACGGCGTTCCATCTGGAGTCGGGGCGGCTCTGCGTGCTGGCATCCCGGCACCGGCACCGGCACGCGTGCGTGGTGGTGGCGCGGGCCGGGATCGCCGAGCTGCTGGACGCGCACCCGTCGACCGAGCGGGTGCACCTGGACGTGCCGGTGAAGTTCCCGGACGGCTGGGAGGCCAACCACACGATGCTCGCCCACCTCGCCGCGCACCGGGCCACCTGACTAGGGACGGCCGGGTCCCGGGGCGGACCAGGGGAGCTGTCCAGTGGGACTTGTCGTGGCCGGATGCAGGGCGGCGACCGTCAAGTCGCTGTTCTTGGTGAGCTGATCGGAGTGCAGACACGGACGGGTGGCCGAGTTGACGCTCGCGGAACGTGTCCGTAGCCTCTACTCATAGGGGAGATGGTGGCTGGCGATGATGAGCTGAAACGTAGTCATCGTTCGATCCGTCTCAATACCCGGCCCCAGCCTCCGTGCTGGGGCTTTCACTTTCCCAGGGTGTCCGGAGCGCGATCAGAGCGTTCCCGGCTCGTGTCCCTGCACGTAGTGCCAGGCACCGATCCCGCTCGGGTCGAAGAGCGCCGTCGTCCGCCGAGGGTTCGCGAAGACGTCGGCATAGTCGAGATCGAGCCAGTAGGCGACACTCGGCCCGTCGTCCGAGGCTGTCATCGAGCCGAACTCCTCCGGCAGTGGCCGTCCGTCGGCGTGGAGCACGGCTGCCAGCACGCCGGTCCGGCCCACCCCGAGGGCCGGCACGCCTGCGACGGGTCCGTTGCGCCCGTCCGAGCACCACAACGTCCCTCGGATGCGCAGTGCCGGCCCCTCGCCGACGTTCTCCACCGGGACGACGAACCTGTCCTTTGTGATCGCGAGGAACGCGTACGCCGGGGCGGGCGCGGAGGTCAGGGCGAAGCGCTCCTGGGCGGGTGGATGCTGGGCGAGCATGCCGCCGGAGTCCGGGAACGCCACTGACTGGTGGATGGGCAGCAGGAGCGGGTACCTGCTCAGCACCAGGGCCCGGCGGGTTTCCGTGAGCTGCCGGTCGGTCCGGGACAACGCCTGTCGGGACAGGTAGATCGCGGCCAGCACGCCGATGGTGGACGCGACGGCGGCGAAGGAGCCGGCGACCGCGGCCGCTCGGTCGGCCCGCCAGGTGAAGGCCACCACGACGGCCGTTCCGGCGGCGCAGACCGCCACCGTCCCGGCGAGCGCCAGCCCGCATCTGCCGGCGCCGCGCAGCAGGGGCCTCGTCCAGCGCGGCACGGGCGCTCCTAGGCGAACGACGATCCGGCGTCGCCCCAGCGGGTCTGGGGGATCGTGACCTTCTCGCTGCGCCAGGTGATGGCCCGGGACTGGGCCAGGACGCGCAGGATCCGGTGCCGGTCGCGGGGGTCGTAACCGAACACCGGCTCTGCCCGCGTGCGGTCCTTGACCGCCATGAACTCGAGGATCTCGCTCTCCGGTATCGGGCTCGGCGCCCGCCCGACGAAGGCGCGGTAGAGCTCGTGGTAGGCGTCCTCGATCGGACGGGCGAGCGGTGAGTTCGTGGCCAGCGCGTGGCGGGCGCCGCCGACCGCGACGGCGTCCACGACGCCTGCCGCGCTGGCGTACTTCATGACCTTGTTGATCAGGCCGGCGGCGAACTTCTCCTGGCCCTGCCCGACGCCGGTCGCGCTGAGCAGGCCGGGCAGGCGCCGGAACGGGATGGTCCGGCTCTGCGTCCGGAAGCACTCCATGGTCAGGCCGGCGTGGACCCGCCACAGCGGTTCCAGGTAGCCGAGGCCCAGATCGTCCACGGTCACCGCGTACGTGTCGTCCGCGCCCTTGCGCACCAGCTGCACGGCGGTCAGCGCGTCGAGCACGCGCAGCAGCCGGGCGCCGTTGTCCGCCTGGAGGGGGCCGGTGCGCAGTTCGGTGACCGTCAGGCCCTTGGGTCGGGCGGCGAACCGACGGACCACGTAGTCGATGGCCGTGATGTCGCCGAACCGGCCGGAGCCGGTAGGTGCGGGTGGCGTTGCGCGGCAGGAACTGTTCCTTGGCCCGCACGGCGGCGTCGGTACGGACGACCTTGTGCCCGAGCGACTCGATGAGCGCCCAGTACCGGCTCTCGTCCTCGTTTTCCAGGATGCCCCAGCGGGCCAGGGTCGCGGTGCGGTCGGCCTGTTCCTTGCCGCCCAGGATGATGCCGCGGCGCTGCAGTTCGAGCAGGCCGAGCAGCGCCCGGCAGGTGACCGGCGGCGGCTTCTTCAGGGTGTAGATATCGTCGATGCAGATGGAGTCCAGCCCGGGCAGGGTGAGGATGCCGCGGAACTGGGTGGAGAGCCGGTCCTTGTCGCCGTACACGACCGTGACCCGGCAGCCGTCGCGCAGTAGGCGACGGATCAGCGGGATGAAGTCCTGGTCGCCGGTGACCAGGACGAACTGGCCGCAGTCCTGGTAGAGGTAGTCCATCGCCAGCACGGTCAGATGGATGTCGGCCTGCTCCTTGGTGCTGCCCACCACCTCGTCGTCGATGAGATGCTCGGTCATCGCCGTGGAGATGCTTCCGTCGAACTTCGCCGCCGCCATGTGCTTGTACTGCAGGTGGCCGCCGCAGCGGGTCGTCGCGTCGCTCCAGAGGGCGTCGACGATGCCCCGCTCCACCACGTGGCCGCGGCCGATGATCGCGCCGGCCAGGTTGTCCCAGTCGACGAGCAGGACACCTTTGTTTCCGACGGCCATCTGCGGCTCCTCCGTGAGCTCATCGAGGCGCGGTTGATTTCCGAATTCTGCCTCCGTGTCCCCACCCTGCTTCTTCATCCGTTCGGCCACGATGTTCATCACTTGTGCGAGGTCGTCGGGGCGTTCGGTTTGCTGTGCGTGACCTCCAGATGACCGATCGTTCAGGGAAGACCGCAAGTCCGGTGGAGCGCGGCAGCCGCTAAACGGGCGGACAATGTGGATGCTCGCGTCGTCACCCCAGTCGTCGAACGGCCCGTGTTGCGGAGGCGGATTTGGCGCGCTTCTATCCGAAGAACCTGCGAGCGAACGCCACTCGCGGGGAGCGGGCCGTCTTCGACAAGCTCCGGTCGCTCAACGACTCGTGGTTCGTGCTGCACAGCCTCGCGTACTTCGACGCCGGCCGGCCGAGGTGGCGGATGGGCGAAGCGGACTTCGTCCTGCTCCACCCCGGGCGCGGTCTGCTGATCATGGAGGTCAAGGACGGTTCCTACCGGGTCGCGGGCCGGCAGTGGTTCGCCCAGCGCCGCGGCGGCGATGTGCCGCTGCACGTCGACCCGTTCGACCAGGCCGTGCGGAACAAGTACGCCCTGGCCGGGTGGCTGCGCGACACCGCCGGCATCCGGCACGTCCCGGCCGGGCACTGCGTCGTCTTCGCCGACGGCCGGCCGTCGGGCAATCTCGGTCCGCACGCGCCGGACACGATCGCGCTGAGCGCCGCGGCGTTGGAGCACGCGCCGATGCTCGTGGAACGCGTGATGGCCCACTGGGACCAGCATGGCTGGGCCAGCCAGTCGGACTTCGAGAAGGCCCTGGCGGCGCTCGCGCCGACCGCGGTCGTCGCCCGCACCCTCCGCTACGACGTCGATCTGGCCTCGGACGACCTCGCCCGCCTGACCCAGCGCCAGATCCGCCTGACCGGTCGTCAACTGGAGGTGCTCGAAGGGACCTCCAAGAAGCGCGCCTCGCTGGTGCTCGGTGCGGCCGGAACGGGCAAGACCGTCCTCGCCCAGGAGCGGGCGCGTGAGTTGGCCGCCCGGGGGCTGCGGGTCGCGGTGATCGGACAGCAGCGCAACCTGCGCCTGGAGATCCGCCGCAGGTTGCGGGTGGAAGGCGTCAGCTCCGGCGACCCGGAGGACGTGCTGTGCGACCTCTACGGCGCTGATCGCCTGCGCGACTACGAGGGCGAGCAGCTGTGGGCAACCGTGCTGGGCCTGGCCGAGGCGTACGGCAAGCCGCTGGACTGCCTCATCGTCGACGAGGCGCAGAGCCATGACGAGGATCTCCTGGAGGCCCTGCGCGAACTGGTCCGCCCCGACGGCTCGGTGGTGCTCTTCGCCGACCCGTACCAGCGCGACTCGTCCGGCACCTGGCGCCCACGTCCCGACGGCGGGTTCAACGAGTTCTGGCTGACCGAGAACTGCCGCAACGTCCTGCCGATCGCGAAGCTCGTCGCGCGCATCTCGGGAGCGCACACGCCGGTCACCGGGCCGGCCGGGCGGGCGCCGCAGTTCAGCGGCGGCTCCGCGGATCTCGCGTCCACGTGCGCGGACGCGGTCCTGAAGATCCTGAAGGACCTGTCGGCCTCCCAACTGGTGGTGGTGACGTCGACGCAGGCGAACCATGCCGCGATCCGCCGGACCCTGGCGGAGCGGGGCGTGCGGACGACGAGTGGGCTGCGCGGCGACGAGCTGGCGGTCTGCACCGTGCGGCAGTTCCACGGCTGTGAGGCGCCGGCCATCGTCTATGCCGACGACGGCGAGGAGGACTGGACGACCAGCTACATCGCGGTCAGCCGGGCCTGCGCCTACCTGCACGTGGTCGGCCGGCCGGACCGGTGGGAACCCTTTCGATTCCTGATGGAGGACTGTTCATGACGCTGTACGACGAGGCTGTGACGTTCCTCGAGTCGGAAGGCTGGTCGGTTCCCGGAGAACTACGGGGCGAGGTCGTCCGAGCGAGGCGGGCGGCGTACGCGGACAACAGCGAGCACATGACGGTGTGGTGCCCGGCAGCCCCGGACGCCGAGGAACTGCATCGCCGCGAGGCGACCCTCCTGCAACGCTTTGCCGAGGAGGCGCGTACTCCGGGCGCGAAGTTCCTGCTGGTCGAGTCCACCCAGGGTCTGTCGACGGAGTTCCGGCGAGTCGCCAAGCACGAGTACAACGTCGACATCCGGGTCCCGATCCAGTTCTTCGACGCCCGGTTCAAGTGGGACGACACGTCCGTGTCGGCGGTGGCCGGGACGGCTGCGCAGCAGCTACGCCGCGACGGGGAGACGGAGGCGCGCCGGCGTACCCCGCAGCCCTTCGAGGCGGTGGGCACCGGAGTGGTGGGCAGCGACCTGCTCACCGAGCTGGCTCGCCGGTTCGACAGCCCGGGCGACTGGGACCGCCCGATCGTGCTGGTGACCGCGCCGGCGGGCTACGGCAAGAGCATCCTGTTCTCGTCGCTGTTCGCGACGCTGTACACGAACTTCCAGAAGGCGAAGAAGCAGCTACGGCGGGCGTACCGGCCGCTGCCACTCCTGCCGGACTACGCCGCGCTGGCGAGTGCGCCCGCACTCGGGCCCATGGTCGACGCGCTACTGCAGACCGAGGTCGCGCGGCCGGTCAAGCAGCCGACGTTCCAGTGGATGCTCACCCGGGGGTTCGCGAGCTGGCTGCTAGACGGGCTCGACGAGGTCATCGCCCAGGACCCGGGCTTCTTCGAGTACATCCACGAGATCGTCGCCCGGCCGGACAACCCGACGACCCCGCGCATCCTGCTCTGCGTCCGTGATTCGCTGCTGAGCTCCAACCAGGCACTGCGGGACTTCCTCGCGGTGGCCCACGAGTACGTCGAGGAGTTTCGCCTGCTGCCGTGGCGGCCCGAGTCGATCACGACCTTCGCGCGCATCCGCTTGCAGGACAAGGACCGCGAGCTGCTGTCGATCCTCGACGCGAAGCCGGAGCTGATGAAGCTCTGCGGCACCCCGTACTACGCCGAGCTGCTCGCCGAGCGGGTCGCCGAGGGCAAGACCGACGGGATACCGAACGACTACTCCGAGATGGACCTGGTCCACGACGCCATCGACGCGATCATGGACCGCGAGTACAAGAAGGAGCAGTTGCAGGAGAACGTCGTCTCCCGGCACGACCTGCTCGACGTCATCAGCCACGTCGCGGTCGCCGAGCTGGAGAACGACAACCGCGGGGTGCCGATCGACGAGATCGGCCAGCTCGCCGAGTTCGTGCTCCCCTCGGACCTGTCCGATGCCGAGCGGGAACGGTCCACGGCGGCCATCTGCCGCCTGCCGGTCTTCCGTGCCGCCTCCGAGCGGCAGCGGGTGCGCTTCGCCCAAGATGTGATCTTTGAGCACCAGATCGGCATCCGCGCCGCCCAGTACTTCGCCGTCAACCCGGTGCGCTTCGCGCAACTGCTGGATTGTCGCCCCTTCCCGCCCGACTCCTTCGCCCTGCGGGTGCTCTGCGCCCGGATCCGGGAACTCGCCGCCGGTGAGGAACTGCTCACCCGGCTGGCCAGCGCCACCGCGACCCCGACCGCCTTCCGCAACATCCTCCAGGTGCTCCTCGGGCTTCCCGACTGCGCGCGGCTGCTGATCCACGCTCCGCTGGAACGCCAGGACCTCTCCGGGCTCACCTTCTCGGGCCTGTCGCTGGCCGGCGTCAGCTTCCGCGGCGCGAACCTGGAGTCGACCCGCTTCACCAGCTGCGTCATGACCGGCTGCGACCTGTCCGACGCGACGTTGCACGGCACCCGGTTCGACGCCTGCCTGC
This sequence comes from Micromonospora sp. GCM10011541, assembly GCF_042650725.1. Classification (NCBI taxonomy): domain Bacteria; kingdom Bacillati; phylum Actinomycetota; class Actinomycetes; order Micromonosporales; family Micromonosporaceae; genus Micromonospora; species Micromonospora sp. GCM10011541. The sequence continues at coordinate 196,609 of NZ_JBHSBP010000002.1, read as the reverse complement.
CCACCCTCGCCGAGGCCGACTTCGGGCATCTCACCGGCTTCGTCTCCGTGGAGATCGACTCGCGCACCGCCATCGAGGACGTCGCGGACTTCGTCAAGCTGCTGGGCGCGGACGGGCGTCGGGAGCACCCCTTCGTCGGCCCCTGCCCCACCGCCCTCCAACTGCGGTTCCTGTTCCTCAAGTTCGTCCGGCCCGACGGCCACTACCGTCGTGACTCGCTGGACGAGAAGGGCCTGCTGTCGGGGCGGCGCATCGTCGATCCGGCTTCGGTGCTCAACGGTGCCGTGCGGGCCGGCTTCCTCACCGCCATTCCGAAGCGCCGCCGGTACGAGCGCACACACAGCCAGCTCTACGCGGACATGGTGGGGTTCGCCCAGAACCTCAGGGTGACCCCGGCCATCCGGTCGCTTCTGGAAGACACCTGCCGGGTCGAGGGGTGTGCCCACGTCGTTCAGGAGAACCTGACGACGGCGACCTTCGACTGAGTGTCGATCCGTCGTCGCGCTCCCGGCGCGAGCGGATGCGTGCTGTTACCTACCGTGTGCGGGTCGGCGCCGTTGAGGGTCGCGACCACCTGGTCGTAGTCGCCGCGCGCCTCGCCGTACCGGAGGAACTTGACTCGCTCGACCTGGATCTCCCTGGCGTCCGGCTGCGACTCGATCAGCGCGACGACCTCCGCCACGAACTCGTCGAGCGGCATGGCGAACTCGCTGGTCTCCGGCCCGGGCAGCAGCGCGGTACGCACCGACCGCGGCTCGAGCTCCACGACCTTCACGCTCGTGTCGGCGAGCTGAAGCCGGAGCGACTCGCTGAGCATGTGGATCGCGGCCTTCGACGAGTTGTAGCTCGGGGTGACCTTGAGCGGCGCGAACGCGAGGCCCGAGGAGACGGTCATGATCGTCGCGTCTGGCTGTGCCTGAGGGTGCTCGATGAACGCGGCGATGAGGCGGATCGGGCCGAGCACGTTGGTGGTCACGACCTCCTCGGCCGAGGTGAGGAACGATTCGGGCCGGTGCCAGTCCTCGACGCGCATGATGCCCGCCATTGTGACGAGGACGTTGAGGTGCGGGTGCTTCGCCAGCACCTGCGCGGCCGCCGAGGCGATGCTCGCGGGGTCCGCCGTGTCGATCGTGAGGGTGTCGATGTCGGGGTGCTCCGCAGCGACCTTCTCGAGCAGGTCGGTGCGCCGGCCACCGATGATGACGGTGTTGCCCCTGGCCGTGAGTTCGAGGGCGAGTGCGAGGCCGATCCCGCTCGTGGAGCCGGGGACGAAGATGGTGTTTCCGGCCAAGCATCTCGGGCTGAGCACCGTCAACGCCGAGCAGATCGCCAGGCACAGTCAATCGCGCCGGTCGTATGCGTGCAGAACTTCTACAACATTGCCAACCGGGACGACGACGACCTCATCGACTCCCTCGCCGCGCAGGGCATCGCCTACGTGCCCTAATTCACGCTCGGCGGTTTCTCCCCACTGCAGTCCGAGCAACTGAACGCCACCCGCCTCGACGCCACAGCGATGGCCGTCGCGCTGGCGTGGCTGCTGCAGCGCTCCCCGAACATCCTGCTCATCCCCGGCACCTCATCCGTCGGGCACCTGCGCGAGAACGTCTCCGCTGCTGCACTGACCCTTCCCGACGACGCGTTGACCGAACTGAACGGGATGGCTTGACGAACTACCACCTCGGCCGGACCGGCCGCAGCGGACCTGGACCGGACGGTCAGCTCGGGCGGCGAGCACCGCTGTAAGGCATGTACGACATCTGGGCCATGCGGACCACGTCCCCGGTATGCGGGGCGTGGACGATCAGTCCATTGCCGACGTAGATCCCCACGTGGTGGTGATCGGAGTAGAAGAAGACCAGGTCGCCCGTGCGAAGGTTGTCTCTGCTCACCGCCACACCTGCGGTCCATTGATCGCCTGTGTAGTGGGCCAGCTGCACCCCGGCGGCAGCCCACGCCACCGTCGAGACCGCGCGGTGGACGGGCCTGACCTGGGATCCAATGCAGTCGGCGGTGGCCACCCTGCTGCGGCACAACCCGGACCTGCCCGTACACCGGTTGCCGGTGTCGTGGCGGCGCCGGTGGTGGCGGCGGCCTTCTACCCGTTCACCGGGTTCCGCGCCGGCAGCGGGCTCGCCGACCGGGCGCTGTCGTTCACCGCGGCCGGGCCGGGGGACCGGTACGACGCGGCCGTCGAGACGGCGGCCGCCTCGGGCTGGCCGCTGTACGAGCTGCCGGCGCACACGCTGCGTACCGATGGGGAGGCCGCGGCGGCCTGCGCGGAGCTCGCGCCGCGGGTGTTGCGGCGCGGCGCGGTGGCGGTGTCCGAGAAGGCGCCGGAGGGCGCGCCGGTGAGCGCGGACCGGATCGCCATCGGGCCGCCCACCGGGACCAGGTGGCGGCGATCCGGTCGCAACTCGGCGCGGCCGGCGCGGGCATCACCGTCGACACCGCCAACCGGCTGCAGGGCCGGGAGTACGACGTGACGATCGTGCTGCATCCGCTGTCGGGGCGGCGGGACGCGACCGCGTTCCACCTGGAGTCGGGGCGGCTCTGCGTGCTCACCTCCCGGCACCGGCACGCGTGCGTAGTGGTGGCGCGGGCGGGAATCCCGGAGCTGCTGGACGCGCATCCGTCGACCGAGCGGGTGCACCTGGACGTACCGGTGAAGTTCCCGGACGGCTGGGCCGCCAATCAGACGATGCTCGCCCACCTCGCGACACACACCGTCTCCTGAGGACCGACGGAAGGGCGGAACCGTCACTTCCGCCAGGCCGGGGCCATCCGCTCCGACATCTCGCGCCAGAACGTCCGCAGGTCCTCCCGGTTGACCGCCTGCCAGTCCGCCCGCCCCGGCGACCGGAACCAGCGCCCGACGAGGTCGATCTGGTGGGCGCAGAAGGCCTCGTCCATCTGGTACGGCAACTCGTCTCCCTTCGGCGGCAGCGGGCACAGCCGGAACGGGCAGTCGTCGATGCAGGTGGCGCCCGGTTGCACGTCGTGGGCCTGGCGGCGGGTCAGGGTGACCCGCATGGCGCTGCGGTCGATGGTGAGGCACGGGGGCAGCTCGGCCCGGCTGGCCCGGCTGAGCCGGCGCGCGCGCTGATCGTTGTCCCGTCCCCGGTCGGCGAGGTTGAGCAGCAGCATCACGTCGGCCAGCAGCCGTTGGGCCCGCGGTTCCAGGACGGCCCAGCCGTGCGAGGGCGGCAGCCAGGATTTCTGGAGCCGGCGAATGCCCGGCTGGGGGCTGACCGACCCGACCCGCCCGACGATCTCCCGCTCGTCCAGCCAACAGTGCCGCTCGGGATGGCGGTCAATGAGCGCCTCCACGCACAGCTCCGCGACCTCGAGGACGAGCGGGTGGGCCGTGCCGCTGCCGGGTTGCGGGGCGGGGTTTCCGCCCCCGGCGATGGAGGTCCAGAAGCCGACCAGCCCGCGCGGGTCCGAACCGTGACCCCGCTCGCGCAACGTCTCGCCGGGATCGTGGGGGAGGGCGAGCAGGGTGAGCGCCTGGATGAGCACCAGATGGGAGTACCAGAACCGGGAGTGTCGCAGCGCCTTCTCGGCTTCCTCGATCAGCACGCTGCGGTGCGCCGGGTACGTTCGGCAGTTGGCCGCCAGCCGGAACCCCTGCGCCAGGGTGAGCTCGTAGACGCGGGCCCCCTCGCGGAAGTCGGTGGCCAGGCGGTCTACCCAGCGCCGCAGGGTCTCCCGGGCCACGCCCTGCCAGTCCGGTTCGCCGGGGGCCTGTGTGGCGTCGGCGAAGAGGAAGAGCGACGGCGCGATCCAGGTCCGCAGCTCCTCCAGGCGCTCCCGGCCCTGTGTGTTGGCCGCCTGCGGCGGCTGGTCGAGCAGGTCGCGCAGACGGCCGCGTTGCCGCCGCTGGCGATCTGGCGGGCCGCGGTCAGTCGGGGCAGGTACGAGGACTCGTACGCCATCAACTGGAACAGCTGCCGGTACTGCGGCGTGGGTTGCTGCCCCCGCGGCCGGGTGGGTTCCGGGGGTCGGTCCCGCAGCTGCCGCGCGGCGTCGCCGTACCGGTGCACAAGGGCGATCTTGGCGTCCTCGAGGGGGCGGTCGGTGACCGAGCCGTCCCCCTGGTACTGCGGCCAGGTCTGGCGGATGGCGTCGGCCAGTTTCTGGTGGGTCGCGTGCCCGCTGGCGGCGTCCATCTCCAGCGCGGCGGCGAACATCTCCAGAGCCCGGGTGCGGTTGGGCGTCCGGGTCGCCGCGTCACAGAGCCGGTGTACGAGAGCGATCGACCGGGTCCGGGTGTCCTTCGCGTTCCCGGCAGCCACGGACAGTCCCACCGTCTGCCGGACGGCGTCGCCGAGGCGGAGCAGGCTCGCGTGCCGCACCGGTGGCTTTCGTCGCCCGTCCAGCCGTTCGAACGCGCCTGCGCTGCGGGTGTAGAGGGTGAGGGCGGAAAGCAGCTCTCGTCCGGGGCCGTGGTTGCGGGTGAAGGCCTGCTCCAGGAAGTCGTCGTCGCGCAGGGCTGCGGCGAGGTAGCGGGAGCCGAGGTACGCCTGGATCACCCCATGCTGGAAGCGGATTCCGTCCTGCCGCTTCACCACGATGTTCAGCGCGTCCCCGGTGGTCTCGGCGAGTCCGAGGTCCTGCGGGTTGTCGGCGCTGAGCTTGTGCAGCCGGGCCCGGAGCTCGGCCAGGATCCACTGGCGGCCCGCGTCCCCGGTGCCGGCGGCGCTGGTGAGTTCGCTGGTACGCACCGACAGCCGGTTGTCGCGCAGTCCGATGCAGGCGAGCGCGGAGAGCACCTCGATCGCGTCGGACCGCTCGGTTTGCGGCACGCCGTAGTCCTCGTACAGGTCCCCGGCGACGATGGCGGCCCACCACTCCTCCAGCAGACACCAGCGCAGCGCAGATCTGCCCTGGTCCGTCGGCGCGACCCGGTCCAGGCGGTCCACCTCGTGGAGTTGGCTGATGATCCGCAGGTAGAACGGTGAGTCGGCGACGTCGGCGGCCGTGACCAGCCCGGTGATCCGGTCCCACTGGTGACCGGCGTCGGAGCGGCGGCTGCGGGCCTGCACGTACTCCAACGCGGCCCCCTGGGAGAGCGGCTCCAGTTGCAGCAGCAGCGCGTCCAGCCCGCGCAGCGGATCGTCGGGTCGCGACGCGACCACCAGGGGGAGCCGCTCGCGGACCGCCCCCCGGACGGCCTCGCGGAGCACGCTGTCCCGGTCGGCGGGCTGGGCGGAGTCGGCGAGAACCTCCTCCAGGCCGTCGGCGAGCACCACGATGCGGTTTTCCAGCCAGAGCCGCCGCCACACCTTGTCGGCTTCGCCGGCGGAGTGCAACTGGGTGTCGATGGTGCGGGTGAACTGGTCGAGGGCGAGCTGGTGGAAGTTCAGCTTCTCCGGGTCCGTGACGGTGCGCAGGTCGATCCCGATCGGTACGACGTCGGTGGCCATCAGCATCTCCGCGAGCCGGACCAGCGTGGCGGTCTTGCCGGTGCCGATACCGCCCACCAGCAGCAGCGGGCGCCTTGTGGGCTCGTTCCGGAGCCGCTGGATCATCAGTTCGCACAGTTCGTCCCGGCCGACGACGTAGCTGGCGCTGGTATCGCGTTCGGCGGTGGGTAGCACCATCCGGAGGTTGCGCACGGCGTTGCGGTCGTACCAGCGACGGACCGGGACGTACCGCCAGAACAGGAAGACCGCGAGGCCCAGCGCCAGGATCAGCGGGCCCTTGACGAAGCCTTCCACCTGCCCGCAGTAGTACGACCGGGGCGGTTGCCCCGCGCACCACTTCGACATCGGCAGGAAAGCGGGCTCGGCGTTGAGGACCGTCAGGACCAGGGAGAAGAGGGTCCACGCCACGAGCAGCCCGGCGGTGCCGACGATCGCCCACCGCAGCCCGCGGTGGTGCCGCCAGCTCATCCGGTGGTCAGGCCGCTCGTCCGTCCGCCGGCGGCGGGTCCGCTCGGCCTGGCGTTCCCGTCGGGTACGCCACCTGCGCCGGCGCTGGCGTAACCACAGCTGGGCCGCCCAGACCGGACCACGTCTCGGCCCGCGCATGGACACCCCCATGATCGACATGGCCGGCAACCGGGCGGAGGTGCCGTACCTCCTCGCCAACGCCCACGCTAGTGCCCGCTCCTGCAGGTCAGTGCCCGCTTCCGGCATTCTCGCGAAGGTGCGGCGGCCACGGGCGGGCTCAGCCGCCGTGGAGCCCCGGACGGCGCTGTGCCGAGAACAACAGCGGACGTCAGGTGGCCAGAGGATTGCCGGTAGCCACCAGGCCGTAATCGTCCTCACAAGTCGAGGCGCTGGGAGCTAATCCAAGGGCGGAGTGTCGGTGGCGGCGGCTAATCTGCCTGCGAGCGTCACCCCTCCGCACGTCGCGCCCGCCCATCGGCCGGCGCCGCGCCGCCACCACCGCTCACCCGTTCGGTCAGATCCGACTTCAGGAGACTTCGTGACACAGCAAGCTGTCGCGGCACCGCAGCCTGTCCCGACATCGGACAAGCTCGACGCCGCGGTTCTCAAGGTGGCCGGCGTAGTCGTGCTCGGTGCGATCATGTCGATCCTCGACGTGACGGTGGTCAGCGTCGCGCTGCCGACGTTCCAGAGCGAGTTCGACGCGTCCTACGCCCGCGTCGCATGGACCATGACCGGCTACACGCTCGCGCTGGCCACGGTCATCCCGCTCAGCGGGTGGGCCGCCGACCGGTTCGGCACCAAACGCCTCTACATGGTCGCCCTGGCGCTGTTCACGATCGGGTCCGTGCTGTGCGCCACCGCCGACACCATCGGGGAGTTGATCGGCTACCGCGTGCTGCAGGGCCTCGGCGGCGGCATGCTCATGCCGATCGGCATGACGATCATGACCCGTGCGGCCGGGCCGCACCGGATCGGCCGGTTGATGGCCGTCCTCGGCATCCCGATGCTGCTCGGCCCGATCGGCGGCCCGATCCTCGGCGGCTGGCTGATCGACGTGGCGAGCTGGCACTGGATCTTCCTGATCAACCTGCCGATCGGCGCCATTGCGCTGATCTACGCGCAGCTGGCCCTGCCGAAGGACAGCCCCCAGCCGTCGGAGTCGTTCGACTTCCTCGGCATGCTGATGCTTTCGCCGGGGCTCGCCCTGTTCCTCTACGGCGTCTCCTCACTGCCCGAGGCCGGCACGTTCGCCGACCCCGAGGTGTGGGCGCCCATGCTGATCGGCGCCGCGCTGGTGGTGGCGTTCGTCCTCTACTCCTTCAAGCCGCGGCACCCGCTGCTCGACCTGCGGCTGTTCCGCAACCGCAGCCTGACCATCGCTGCGGTGACCATGTTCGTCTTCATCATCGCGTTCATGGGCGCCGGCTTGCTGTTCCCGAGCTACTTCCTGCAGGTGCGCGGCGAGTCGACGCTGGCCGCCGGCCTGCTGATGGCACCACAGGGCATCGGCGCGATGATCACCATGCCGATCGCCGGGACGCTGGCCGACCGGGTGCCCATCGGCCGTACGGTGCCGTTCGCGCTGGCGCTCATCGTCCTCGGGTTCTTCGCCTTCACCCAGGTCGACCCGAACACCTCGTACGTGCTGCTCTGCGGCTCGCTGTTCGTGATGGGTCTGGGCATGGGCGGCACGATGATGCCGATCATGACGTCCGCGCTGAAGACCCTGCACGCGCAGGAGGTCGCCCGCGGCTCCACGCTGGTGAACATCCTCCAGCAGATCGGCGGCTCCGTCGGCGCCGCGGTGATGTCGGTGATCCTCACCAACGAGCTGAACGGCTCCCAGCCGATCCCCGGTGTGACCGATCCGAGCGGCAAGCCGATCACCGAGGCCGGGCTGGCCATCGCCGCCCAGCAGCGGCCGGAACTGACCCAGCAGTTCCCGGTCGACCCGTCGCTCATCGAGCGCGGGCTCAACTTCGCCGCCAGCTCCTTCGGCACGACGTTCTGGGTGGCGTTCGCGCTGGTGCTGTTGACGTTCATCCCGGCCGCGTTCCTGCCCCGCCGGCGTGAGCGGTCGCACCTGCTCGACGACCAGCCGGGGGAGCAGGGGAAGACGCCCGTCGTCATCCACTGAGCCGACCTTCGGGGCCGTCGGGTACGTCCCGGCGGTCCCGCTTCGGGCGGAGGAGGGCACCGCACGTGTGCGCCGAGACCCACGTCGGCGCACACCGTTCATCGGCCTGCGCGGAGCTGGCGCTGCGGGTGCTGCGGCGCAGCGCGGTCGCGGTCTCCGAGCAGGCGCCCGACGGCGTGCCGGTCACGGCGGACCGGATCGCCATCTGCGCTGCCCACCGGGACCAGGTGGCGGCGATCCGATCGCAACTCGGCGCGGCCGGCGCGGGCATCACCGTCGACACCGCCAACCGGCTCCAGGGCCGGGAGTACGACGTGACGATCGTGCTGCACCCGCTGTCGGGGCGGCGGGACGCGACCGCCTTCCACCTGGAGTCGGGGCGGCTCTGCGTGCTCGCCTCGCGGCACCGGCACGCCTGCATCGTTGTGGCGCGGGCGGGGATCGGCGAGCTGCTGGACGCGCACCCGTCGACCGAGCGGGTGCACCTGGACGTGCCGGTCAAGTTCCCGGACGGCTGGGCGGCCAACCAGACGATGCTCAGCCACCTCGCCGCGCACACCGTCACCTGACCACCGCAGAAGCGTCAGCGGTGTCCGGTGGCCGGGACCGGACGGTCAGCCGGGGCGGCGAGCACCGCTGTACGGCATAGCCGCCAGCTGGGCCATTCGGACCACGTCGCCGGTATGCGGGGCGTGGACGATCAGTCCATTGCCGACGTAGATACCCATGTGATGGTGATCGGAGTAGAAGAAGACGAGGTCACCCGTGCGAAGGTTTGTTCTGCTCACCGCCGTACCTTCGGTCCATTGCGCACCTGTGTAATGGGTCAGCTGCACCCCTGCGGACGCCCACGCGTACTGGGTCAGGCCGGAGCAGTCGAACGAGTCCGGACCGTCGGCCGCCCACACGTACGGCTCGCCGATCTGATTGCACGCGGTTTTCGCCGCGACGCCGCCGCTTCCCGTGATGGGGACGGCGGGACACTTCCCACCGATGAACAGCGAACTGGTCGACGTGATGGGTGAGGTGCTGCTCGCGGTGGCGGCGGACTGCGCGGCGGCTGCGGCTCTGGCCGCCGCGGCGTCCGCGGCCGCCTTGGCCGCTGCGGCCTTCTCCGTGGCGGCGATCTGTCTGTGTAGCGCATCCAGCCGCTTGATCTCGGCGTCGATGGCCTTCTTGCGAGCCGCCAACTGGGCCTGCTGGCGCTGCTGTATCGCGATCAGCGCGTCGACCTTCTCCTTGTCGGCGTCGTAGCTCGCCTGCTGGGCCGACAGTCGGGTGATCTGTCGCTGCTCCGAATCTGCCATTCGATTCACGAGCGCGAGCTGGTCTCCCAACGCGGTCGGCGACGAGCCGCGGGACAGCAGGGCGTTGAATGTGGAAAGACTTTTCCTGCTTGTAGTACCCCGCCACAATCCCCTGGACCCGCGTCCTGCTGACCTCCACCGACTTGCCGAGTGGCTCGATCCTCCGGCTCAGTTCGGCCGATCTCCGCTGGTTCGCGGCCAGTTCTGACCGGACCTTGTTGTACTGCTCGATGACGGGTTCGAGCTTTTGCCACGCCGCTTCGATCTGCTGCTGCACATCGGTGGCCGACGGTGCGGCGTGGGCGGGGGCCGCTGGCCCGACGGCCACCATGGCCGCCGCCGCGACGGCGAGGATTCTGGTGAACAGACGCGATCCGGCGGGCCGGGTGCGCACGGGTGGCAACGGGTTCGGCTCCTTCCACTCGAGGCCGACGCACCCCAACGGTGCACCGACCTCGACCGCCTACCGGGTTAGCTGACGGGTTCGGGCGTGGAAGGCGCCCTACCGCTGATGCGGATTCACCCCGAAACCTGCGGTGGTTCCCCGGCTCGCCTGGCGACGCCAGTGACGTCCAGCGACTCGGCGGTGGCCGTCCCGGGGCACTCCAGGTGGAGACCGACATCCGGAACGGACGCTGACCAACATTAGTGAGGACGGCCCAAAGAAATCAACGAGCCGGCGACGCCAATTCACTGTGCTGTCAAGCGGGCACATTGGGTGCCGGAATTATGCGTACGTAAGGCTCCGCTAATCGAATTCTTAATCTTCCCTAATCTTGGCCTTCAAGCTGCGCGCTATTTTTCTTCGGCAACCCTCAGGTGACGCTTGACCGTTTCCCGACGTCATGGCGGCTCCATGGTCCCGTAAGCGAGCCACCCGCCGCCGGGGCCGGCCGAGGCTACTTCCCGTGGGGGTCGGACGCGTTGAGGGTCGCGACGACCTGGTCGTAGTCGCCGCGCGCCTCGCCGTAGCGGAGGAACTTCACCCGCTCGACCTGGATCTCCTTCGCGTCGGGCTGCGACTCGAGCAGCGCGACGACCTCCGCCACGAACTCGTCCAGCGGCACCCCGTACTCGCTCGTCTCCTGCCCGGGCAGCAGCGCGGTGCGGACGGCCGGCGGTTCGAGCTCCACGATCTTCACGGTCGTGTCCGCGAGCTGCAGCCGGATCGACTCGCTGAGCATGTGGATCGCGGCCTTCGACGCGTTGTAGCTCGGGGTGACCTTGAGCGGCGCGAACGCGAGGCCCGAGGAGACGGTGACGATGGTGGCGTCCGGCTGCGCCTGCAGGTGCTCGATGAACGCGGCGATCAGGCGGACCGGGCCGAGCACGTTGGTCGTCAGCACCGCCTCGGCCGAGGCGAGGAACGATTCGGGCTTGTGCCAGTCCTCGATGCGCATGATGCCGGCCATCGTGACCAGGACGTTGAGGTCCGGGTGCTTCGCCAGCACCTCCTTCGCGGCGGCCTCGATGCTCGCGGCGCTCGTCGTGTCGATCGCCACGGTGTCGATGTCGGGGTGCTCCGCGGCGATCTGCTCGAGCAGGTCGGTGCGCCGACCGCCGACGATGACCGTGTTGCCCTTGGCCCGCAGCTCGAGCGCCAGGGCGAGGCCGATCCCGCTCGTGGAGCCGGGGATGAAGATGGTGTTTCCGGAGATGTTCATGCACCGAGCTTCGGCCGTCGTCCCTGGTTTGGGGCAGAGACCGGTCATCGGGGGATCCGCAATCCCTGGTTCGCGCCCGCCGCAGCCGGATACTGGGATCATGGATCGTGCAGCACTGGCCGATTTCCTGCGCCGCCGCCGCGAGGCGCTGCAGCCCGGGGACGTCGGGCTGGCTGCGGGCGCGCGCCGGCGCGCACCAGGCCTGCGCCGTGAGGAGATCGCCGCCCTCGCCGCGATGTCGACCGACTACTACACCCGGCTCGAACAGCAGCGCGGCCCGCAGCCGAGCGCGCAGATGCTCGCGTCACTCGCCCGGGCGCTTCGGCTGACGAAGGACGAACGCGACTACCTGTTTCGGGTGGCGGGGCACAACGCCCCGGCAGTCGTGTCCGCGGCGACGCACGTCGCCCCGGCGCTGCTGCGCGTGCTGGACCGGCTCGACGACACCCCGGCGCTCATCCTGTCCAACCTCGGCGAGACGCTCGTGCAGAACCGGATGGCCGCAGCCCTGCTCGGCGACAAGTCGGGCTACACGGGCCTCGCCCGCAGCGAGATCTACCGGTGGTTCACGGCTCCCGCGGAGCGGCTGCGCTACCCCGAGGAGGACCGCGACCGGCAGAGCCGCGCCCAGGTCGCCAACCTGCGTGCCGCGTACGGATCGATGGGCCCGCAGTCGCGGGCCGGTGAGCTGGTGCGGGCGCTGCAGAAGGCGAGCCCGGAGTTCGCCGAGCTGTGGGAACGGCACGAGGTCGCCAAGCGCTTCGCGGACCACAAGACACTCATCCATCCCCAGCTCGGTGCGATCGAACTCGACTGCCAGGCGCTGTTCACCGAGGACCAGTCCCAGGCACTGCTCGTGCTCACCGCGTCCCCGCGCAGCGAGGGCTACGAGAAGCTGCAGCTGCTCGCCGTGCTGGGACACGAGCGCTTCCCCGCCGACACGACGCCCCGTTAGCCCTGCCGGAGAAATCCGCTACACCTGCAGACGAGGGCCGTCGGTGACGCACTCGTCTATCTGGATGGCCCGTACCGCGGCGGGAACTGACCGCAGTAGCGGCCACGCTCCGCGGCTTTCCTGTCGGCCACCCACGTGAGGCGGATCAGCCGCCGTAGAGCCAGCGGGCAGGGTCCGGGTACGGGGCCTACCCAGTCAATTCGTCACCGAGTTCAGGCTTGAGGGCTTCGCCACGCCTCCGCAACCGGTACGCCGCGATCGCATTGCCGACGCCGAGCAATGCCAGGATGCCGACCGCCAGCCAGAACCCGACGGCCGGTACGGCGGACATGGCCTCGTCGTAAGGCGGCGGATCAAAGCGACGCAGTACGCCCCGTAGGCCGAGCGCAAGCGCCCCCGCCGCGACGAATGCCGCTACCGCCGATACCACCAGGCGGGACTTGACACCGGCCAGGATCCTGGCAAGCACGCCGGCCAGGACACCCAGCGCGGCGACCATGAAGAGCGGTTGCCCCGGCAGGTAGATGGGCTCCTCGGGACCGATCTGCGGCGCCTCGTTCGGCACCTCCTGCATGACGTACTGACCACGGTCGCCATCCCAGAGCAGGGTCTCCAGGTGGACCTGAGCCCCGCCACCGACGGTCAAGCCCCAACCAGTCCAGGTCACCGCCACACGCCATTCCTCGGCCTCACCCTTCAGCGCCGCGAACGGTAGGGCGAACAGGAGAGCGACCGCGGCGAACGCCAGCGGACTCAAGTTCGTGCGGGCCCAGTGCATGGCCGCCTCCTCGACAGATCGACAACGGCAGGATGGGGCGCGGACATCTCCCCCCGATCGCGCTCGGATCTCGGTTCGCATATGCCTCCATTGACCTGACCACGGCATCGTTCCGGGAGTGGAGCCGAGGGGACTCGAACCCCTGACCCCACAACGCCAGGAGCCGGCCAGGCTTGGGGGTCAGCCTGGTTCTGCGCTGCTCGGCGGTCCGCTGAGGTCCGGGCTCGTCCTGGCGGTGGTTGCCACCGCCACCGGGAGCCCGCCGAAAACCGCCGCCGCCCTCATGCTTGCCTGGTGCGCGCGCCATCCCGCCACCGCCTCGTCCCAGTTGCGGGCCCTGGCCAAGCGCACCGACGACCACGAACATCGCATACGCCTGAATCGGCGGTGGAGGACCGGCAGGCGAATGCCCTCGAATGGCCGGGCTGGAGGTAGAGCGACCGGAAGCACTCCCAGGTGCGCTGACCATCGACGAGGTTGTCGAAGTTCAGGCAGGGCGCGTCCGGTCCCGACCCGGCGGTATCGCAGGAGGCGCGTGCGCGGCCGGTAGGGTGCCGGGTCGGGAGGTGACGGGTCCATGCTCGCTGGGTTGGCCGTGCCGCCGGGGGTGGAGGCCGACCGCGTGATCAGCACGGTGCTGGCCGACCTGCGCTCCGGCACGCATCGGGGTGTGGTGGTCGACTCCCCACCAGGGGCCGGCAAGTCGACCCTCGTGGTCCGCGCCGCCGTCGAGCTGGCCGCCGCCGGCGAGCCCCTGATCATCATCGCGCAGACCAACGAGCAGGTCGACGACCTCGTCGACCGGCTCGCCCGCAAGGCCCCCGAGCTGCGCATCGGCCGGCTCTCCGCCGCCGACTACCGGCCGTCCGACCGGGTCAAGGACCACGAGACGGTCAGGGTCGCCGCGAAGGTCGGCGACCTCGGCGGTCCGGCCGTCATCATCGGTACGGCCGCCAAGTGGGCCACCGTCACCGAGGGCTCCTGGCCGTGGGCGATCGTCGACGAGGCGTACCAGATGCGCTCGGACGCCCTGCTGCGCGTGGCCGGCAGGTTCGAGCGGGCGCTGTTCGTCGGCGACCCCGGGCAGCTCGACCCGTTCTCCACCGTCGAGACCGCGCGCTGGACGGGCCTGACCTGGGATCCGATGCAGTCGGCCGTGGCGGTGCTCCTGCGGCACAACCCCGACCTGCCGGTGCACCGCCTACCCGTGTCCTGGCGACTGCCCGCCTCGGCGGCGCCGGTCGTCGCGGCGGCCTTCTACCCGTTCACCGGGTTCCGCGCCGGCACCGGCCCCGACGACCGGGCCCTGGCGTTCACCGCGTCCGGACCAGGGGACGCGGTCGACGCGGCGGTGGAGCTGGCGGCCACCTCCGGGTGGGCGCTGTACGAGCTGCCGGCCCGGCACACCCTGCGTACCGACGCGGAGGCCGCCGCGGCCTGCGCGGTCCTCGCCCTGCGGGTGTTGCAGCGCGGAGCGGTCGCGCTCTCCGAACACGCTCCAGCCGGCGCGCCGGTCACCGCGGACCGGATCGCCGTCGGGGCCGCCCACCGCGACCAGGTCGCGGCCATTCGCGCCCACCTCGGCGAGGCCGGCGCGGGCATCACCGTCGACACCGCCAACCGGCTCCAGGGCCGCGAGTACGACGTGACGATCGTCCTGCACCCACTCTCCGGACGGCGGGACGCGACGGCCTTCCACCTGGAGTCGGGGCGGCTCTGCGTGCTGACCTCCCGCCACCGGCACGCCTGCATCGTGGTGGCCCGGGCGGGCATCGGCAAGTTGCTGGACGCCCACCCGTCGACCGAGCCGGTCCACCTCGACGTGCCGGTCAAGTTCCCCGATGGCTGGGCCGCGAACCAGACGATGATCGCCCATCTGGGCGCGACGTAGCCGAGCGGCCGAAGCTGCTCATGATTGAGAACGGTTCGCGCACTTCGCTGGCCGCTTCAGGTATCAGACCAAGGGCGCCTCGTCTCACGTCAACGCGGATCTTGCACGCCCCATCCCGGCGCCATCGGCCGAAGCGCATCAGGTAGGAAATCCGCTACAGGTGGCGGCAACGTGTATAGAGTTTCCCCATGGGGTCAGCGGATGAACCGGGGGCTGAGAGCATGTTGCTGAGCATGCTCCCGGCCACCTTCAGCTATACCCAAGCTCTTGAAGCTGGCCTGCCAGAGCGGCAGCTGTACCGGCTGCGCGATCACGGGCTCATCGAGCCTGTCGGACGGGGGCTCTACCGGCGACATGACGCTCAGACGGCGGATATCGACCTCATCGAGGTCGCCCGCCGCGCCCCGTCTGCCACCCTGTGCCTGACCACCGCGCTGGCTCGGCACGGCCTCACCGACGAGATCCCCTCCCGTATCGACGTTGCGCTGCCTCGCGGGCGGCATCGACCGGCCACTACCGCGCCGGTCGCCTGGCACTGGTTCGACCCGGCCACCTTCGATACTGGGCGCACGGAACTGCGACTCGACCCGGAGACCTCGATCGGGCTCTACAGCCCCGAACGCAGCATCATCGACGCCGTTCGTCTGCGGCACCGGGAGGGGCCGGATGTGGCGTACGCGGCGCTACGGCGATGGCTGAGGCGGAGCGACGCTTCGCCGTCGAAACTACTGACGATGGCTCGCCGGTTCCCCAAAGCCGAGCGACCGCTCCGAGAGGCACTGGAGATCCTGCTGTGACCGTACGTCCCACGCGTACCACCGTCGCTGGCCGCGCCTACCTCGACCTCCAAAACCTCGCTCGTCGCACCAGTCGGCCCACAGACGAGCTGCACCAGGTCTACGCCCTGGAAGGCTTCCTCGCCCGCCCGCCTGTCCCAGTCCCCGTACGCGGACAAGCTCGTCCTCAAGGGCGGGGTTCTGCTGGCCGCCTACGCCGCGCGCCGGCCCACCCGCGACGTAGATCTTCAGGGCCGATGGATCTCGAACGACACGGATCAGGTGCTCGGCATCGTCCGCGACATCGCCACCCTGCACCTCGACGACGGCCTGGTCTTCGACGCGGCGAGCGCCAGCGCGGACACGATCCGGGACGACGACGTCTATGCCGGAGTGCGGGTCAGCCTCACCGGCAGTCTCTCCGCCGCACGCTTGACCTTCCATGTCGACGTCAACGTCGGCGACCCGATCTGGCCCGATCCGCAGCCGATCAAACTCCCGCGGCTGCTCGACGGGGAGATCGTGGTCACCGGCTATCCGCTCCCGATGGTGTACGCGGAGAAGTTGGTGACGGCGTTGCAGCGAGGCGAGGCGAACACTCGCTGGCGTGACTTCGCCGACGTTTACCTGCTGTCCTGCCGCCACGATGTTGACGGCGACCAGCTGGCGGCGGCAGTGCAGCGGGTGGCCGAATATCGTGTAGTGACGCCCGTGCTGCTGAGCGAGGCCCTCGTCGGCTTTGCGACGCTGGCGCAATCACGGTGGGCGGCCTGGCGACGTAAGCACCGCCTCGACGACCGTCTTCCCTCGGATTTCGGCACCGTGCTGCAGCAGGTGTTCGCGCTCGCCGACCCGGCCTTGCTCGGGAACTGCCGTGGGCGGACCTGGACCGCAACGGCTCAGGGCTGGAGGGCTATGTGACTGACGCCGGGTCGCAGTCCAACTCATCGCTGCTGGGCTCGGGCCCTCCCGGCCGTCGATGGCGGTGCAGCCGCGCCCGGGCAGGCAAAGCTGGATCGGGTCGGGCGACTCGCCGGGGACGCCGGCAGCACCGGAAGCTCCATGGCGATGTCGTGCTCCCGGTCCTTCCACAGCCACCGCCGGTCAACCCGTCGTAGCTCAGAGACTGCGCGTTCGCGCTGGCCAGCCCGGCTTTCGTTCCGTCGCCGTGAGTCGCCGGTCGGCCGCCGGCGATCGTCGCCATGAGTTCGTTGGCCATCGCCAAGTGTGCTGCCGCCTCGGCGACGGTCCACGACGCACCGGGGATGGCGATGTCGGCGGTGGGCAGCCCGCCGATCAGGTCGGCCAGCCGCTTCGCCACGGCAAGGATTTCGTCGGGTAGTTGGCCGCTCTCGGCGCGGTCAGCCACCCTCTGGGCCATGACTGCCGATCTTGATCGATCCCGATCCTGTTCGGGCGATGACCGGCGAAACCGCCGAGGATGGCTCGGCAGTTTCCCAGAGTCGAGCGACCACTCCGAGAGGCACTGGAGATCCTGCGTTGACCGCACGGCCGACGGGGGCCACCGTTGCGCCCCGCATACCTCGAGCCGTCGCGTCCGTCGATGGCGGCGCGGCCGCGGCGGTGGCCGGCACAACCGATCGGGTCGGGCGGTGCGCCGCGCCGCCGGCAGCACACACGTCGCGCTCGCCGCGGCGGCCGGCTCGGACACGCCGGTCGAGGCCCGCTACCGGCTCGCCGGGCCGTGCGTCACTTCGTCGTGCGGCTTCTCGACGGGTGACCACTGTGGGCTGGGCGCCCGGATGGCCGCCTCCTACCAGGAGACCGTGGGGCCGGCGGAAATCGAGCTTCCCAAGTGCGCGATTCGGCGTAGCTGCCGGTGGTTCGCCGAGCAGGGGCCGGCGGCCTGCCCGGCCTGCTCTCATGTGGTCACCGACGCCCGCTGATCAACCCCGCCGCCCGGACACCGCGATCTGTTGCTCCTTCGCCCGGTGGCGAGGCCCCGCGCGAACACAGTGTGGCCTCAGCACCCGGCTGGCGAGAAGCTCCCCGTACGCGACGACGTCCCGGAGGGCGTTCTCGTCCAACTCGGCGTCGCCCCCCGCTCCAGTGGCAATGCCAGCGCGGCCGACTGCCCGCTCCGCACTATCAGACGTGCGGAGCGGGCAGTTCCTGCTCAGCCGCCGAAGTCCAGCAGGATCTTGCCGACCTTGCCCTTACCCTCAAGCCGGTCGAATGCCGACTGCACCTGCGCCACCGGGAAGATCTGGTCGATGACCGGCCGGACGCGTCCGCTCGCGAGCGCGGGCAGCACCTCCCGTTCGAAGGCGCGGACGGCTTCCGCCTTCTGCTCGATGGGCCGGGCGCGCAGGACGGTCCCCTGCACGCGCACCCGCTTCTGCATGAGCCGCAGCAGTGGCATCTCAGTCTCACTGCCGGCACCGACGCCCACGACGATGATCCGTCCGCGTACGGCGATCGCGTCGAGGTTGGCCGGGAAGTGCGGGGCGCCGACCAGCTCCAGGATGACATCGGCACCTCGACCGCCGGTGAGCTCGGCGACCTCGGTCGCGAAGTCGGCGTCGTGGACGACCTCCGCGCCGAGCGCCTTCACCGCCTGGTACGACGATTCGCTGCGCACGACGCCGATGACCCGCGCACCGGCCGCGAGCCCGATCTGCACGGCAGCGCTCCCGACACCGCCAGCGGCCCCGTGAACGAGGAGCGTCTCGCCCATCTGCAGCCCGGCCTGCGACCGGATCGCGTCGTGCGCGGTCATGTACGCCTCCGGCACTGCCGCGGCGTCGGCCTCGGACAGCGAGTCCGGCACGCGGGCCAGGTGCCGCTCGTTGACGATCACCCGGTCGGCGAGGCCGCCGCCACCCACGAGGCCGAACACCCGGTCGCCGGGCGACCACGTGGTCACCGCGTCACCGACGGCCTCGACGACGCCCGACACCTCCAGACCGGGAATGTCCGCGGGGCTGCCCGGAGGGGCCGGGTAGATCCCGTTGCGCTGCTGCGCGTCCGCCGGGTTCATTCCGGCGTAGCGGACGCGGACCCGAACGTCGTTGCCGGTCGGGATCGGGTCTGGCCGCTCGACGAGGTCGATGACCTCGTTGCCGCCCGCCCCGGTGAAGACAACCGCCCTCATGACTGATCAACCTTTCCGTTCACGCGTTCAGGAAACGCAGGGCGACCTGCGCGATGCCGTCGGCATCCAGCTCGTAGTGCCGATAGAGGTGCGTCGGCGGCCCGATCAGGCTGTACTCGTCCTTGATGCCGTGCCGGTGCAGCTTGGTGGCCACGCCTTCCTCGGTGAGCACCTCGGCGACGGCGCCGCCCAGCCCGCCGAGCACGTTGTGCTCCTCGACGGTCATGAGCCGGCCGGCCCCCCGCGCCGCGGCCAGCACGGCGTCCCCGTCGAGCGGCTTCACGGTGTGCATGTCGAGCACGCCCACCGAGATGCCCTTCTGACGAAGCAGTTCGGCCGCCGCCAGCGTCGGGTGGACCGACGACCCGGTGGCGATGAGCATCAGGTCGCTGCCCTCGCCGTGCGCGATGGCGCGTCCGAGCTGGAAGTCGACGCCGTCCCCGTAGATGATCGGGTCGCGGCCGCGGCTGGCGCGGAAGTAGATCGGCCCGGGGTGGTTCACCGTGGCGCGGATCGCCGCGTGGAACTGGGCCGGGTCCGACGGCGCGATCACGGTCATGTTGGCCATGCTGCGCATGATGGCCAGGTCCTCGGTGGCGTGGTGCGAGGTGCCGTAGAAGCCGAGGCTGATGCCGGCGTGGTGGCCGATGAGGCGGACCGGCTGGTTGCAGTACGCCAGGTCGGTGCGGATCTGCTCGCAGCACAGCAGCGCCAGGAACGACGCGAACGTCGCGGTGTAGGGCAGCAGGCCCGTGGTCGCCAGCCCGGCCGACGCCGAAACCATGTTCTGCTCGGAGATGCCGAACTGCAGGAACCGCTCCGGGTGCTTCTCCTGGAAGCGCACCAGCCCGTTGGAGTACTTGAGGTCGGCCGTGGTGACCGCGATGTTGTGTCCCTCGTCGGTCAGCTCGATGAGGGCCTGCGAGATGGCGGCGAACCCGGGGGCCTGGTCCAGCAGCATCAGCAGGTGCCAGGAGTCGGGGTGCAGCTCGGGCTCGGTGGTGGTCACGCGTTGCTCCTCAGGTGCGCGAGGGCGGCTTTCTCGTCGGAGGGGTGCAGGTAGCCGAGGTGCCAGCCGAACTGGGTCTCCATGTAGGGGATGCCCTTGCCCTTGACGGTGTGGGCCACGATGACCGTCGGCTTGCCGCCGTCGCTGGCGGCGGTCGCGTCGCGCAGGGCCTGCAACACCTGCGGGACGTCGTGGCCGTCGATGTCGATGGTGTTCCAGCCGAAGGCCTGCCACTTGTCGAGCACCGGCTCGATGCCGATGACGTCGTCGACCTTGCCGTCGAGGCTGTACTCGTTGCGGTCGACGATGGCGATGAGGTTGCCGGTGCGGTGGTGGGCCGCGGACAGGGCGGCTTCCCACACCTGACCCTCGTGCTGCTCGCCGTCGCCGAGCAGCACGAAGACGTTGTAGTCGATCTTGTTGAGCCGGCCGCCGAGGGCCATCCCGAGACCGGCGGACAGCGCATGCCCCAGGGAGCCGGAGCTGAAGTCGATGCCCGGCACCTTGCGCATGTCCGGGTGGTCGCCGAGCGGGTTGCCGAGGCGGGTGTACTCGTCGAGCACGGACTTGTCGAAGAAGCCGTAGTCGGCGAGGAACGGGTACAGCGCGATCGCCGCGTGGCCCTTGCCGAAGAGGAAGCGGTCGCGTTGCTTCCACTGCGGCTCGCCCGGCTTGAGCCGCATGATGTCGCCGTAGTAGAGCGTCGCGAGGATCTCCGCGCACGAGAAGGCCGAGGCGTAGTGCCCGGTCTTCGCGATGCCGGTCAGGCGCACCGTCTCCTCGCGGGCGAAGAGCGCCTTCTCCTTGATCCGGGCGATCAGCTCGCCGTCGTCGGCTGCTGCACTCACTGGTCCTCCTCCACGAATTCCGGAACCTGTCCCTCGACCGGTGGAGGCGACAGGGAGCACACGATCTCGAGCGTCTCCGAGCCGTCGTTGACCTGTCCGTGCACGCGGTTCGCCGCGATGTAGACGGACAGCCCGGGCTCGAGGCGGATGGGCTCGTGGTCCTCGAGATACATCAGGCCGGTGCCGCGCACGACGTAGTAGGCCTCTTCGTAGTCGTGCCGGTGGCGGCGGACCTGTTGGCCCGGCTGCATGACGCACAGCGAAACGCCGACCCCGACGGAGCCCACGGTCTTCGGATGCACCAGTCGGTAGACCGGCGCACCGAGCGCGAGGAACTCTCGTCCCTGATCACGACGTACGACGGGGGTTGATCCGTCAGACAAAGGGTTTCTCCTAACTGGAGTAGCCGAGCGAGCGGGAGACCTCCGCGGCCGCCTCCCGCACCATCGACTCGTGTCGCTGTTGGTTGTCACCGAGCAGCACGGGAGACACGCCGGCCAGTGACAGCGCGGCGCAGACCGTGCCGGTGTGGTTGAAGACGGGAGCGGCGATCGACGCGATGCCGGGGGTCACGTCCTCGTCGCTGATCACGATTCCCGCGTTCACGTCCGCCGCGAGGGACTGCCGCACCAGCTCGGGGGTGTTCAGGGTCTTGCTTGTGTAGGTGGTGAGCGGCGAGCGGAACAGGTACTCGTCCCAGAGGGATTCGCCCCCGAAAGCGAGGAGGGCACGAGGTGCCCCGCCGACGTGCAACGGCAGCCGGCCGCCGAGCCTGAGCTCGAGAATCTGGACGCGCGCGCCGTCGATGCGCTCGATGCACACCGCCTCGAGCCCTTGACGTATGCACAGGAAAACGGTTTCGCCGGTCTGCTCGTGCAGCCGCTCCATGACGGGCAGCGCGGCCTGACGTTCGTCGAACCGCTGAGCAACCGCCGCGCCCAGCCGGAACACCTTGAGCCCGAGCCGGTATTGCCCCCGCCGCCCACCGGGCTCGACCCACCCGAGTTCCTGCATGCTCTCGAGAAGGCGGTACACGCTCGTACGAGGCTCCTCCAGCGCCTCGATGAGCCCGGCGATCGGCATCTCGCCCTGGTCGGCGAGCAGTTCCAGCACCCGGTCGGCCTTGCTGAGTACGTTCACCGGCGGCATGACGTCTCCCGTTGTCCCGCTTAGCGGTCAGGATGACCGTAGGGCGGGACTATATCGGAGCGAGGCGGCTGCTGTGAAGACCACAGTGCATATCTGTTTCCGACGTGTCGTAGCCGAACTATCGCAGGTCGTAGGGGTGCGTCCGCCGCATCCGGCCACGAGTGTCGGGATCGCGGGTCGGTGCCGAAGCAGCGACGTCAAGAAACTCTGTACCGCCCTATGGACAACTAGTCCGTGCGGTGGAACAGTAGCGCCCAC
This sequence comes from Micromonospora sp. GCM10011541, assembly GCF_042650725.1. Lineage (NCBI taxonomy): Bacteria > Bacillati > Actinomycetota > Actinomycetes > Micromonosporales > Micromonosporaceae > Micromonospora > Micromonospora sp. GCM10011541. The sequence continues at coordinate 174,822 of NZ_JBHSBP010000002.1, read as the reverse complement.
CAAGTCGATGTGTGACAGGAGGAACACATGGCTGAAACGCCGATGAAACCGCAGGGTCTGACTCGCCGCGGTCTGCTGCGCCGTGGAGGGCTCCTCGCCGCCCTCGCCGTGTCCGCGCCGACCCTCCTGGCCGCCTGCGGCGACGGTGGGGAGTCCGCAGCGGTGCCCAAGGTGGGTGACAAGGTCGGTGGGGCGCTGAACTTCCTGTCCTGGGAGGGCTACGACCTCACCGGATCACAGAAGATGAAGGCGTGGCAGGGCGCGAAGAGCGTCAAGGTCAACCCCACCTACATCTCGACGAGCGACGACATCCTCGCGAAGATCAAGTCCGGCTCCAGCGTCGGCTACGACCTCATCACCTATTACCAGGCGTACGGACCCCTGTACTCCAAGCAGCCGCTGGAGATCATCGAGCCGCTCGACCTGGCGCACATCCCGAACGCCGCGAAGCTCTTCCCGTTCTTCCGCGAGGGTGACGCCGCGGCGAAGTTCTGGAACATCGACGGCAAGCAGGTGGGCATCCCGATGTTCTGGAGCGCCACCACGCTTGACTACCGCACCGACCGCATGGCGAAGCCCGAGTCGTGGCTCGACCTGCTGAAGCCCGAGTTCAAGGGCAAGATCGGCTGGGTCCCGGACGCGACGGCAGCGTTCACCCTCGGCGGCCGGATCCTCGGGTTCGACGTCCCCAACTACACCCAGGACCAGTTCAAGCAGATCGTCGAACTGCTCCGCCGGTTCCGCGGGCAGATCAAGGGCTTCGCGCCCTCCTTCGGTGACCTCACCAACCAGCTGGTCAGCGGTGAGGTGATCGCCTCCTTCGCCGGCTGGTCGACGGTCGGGCTGTGGGCCGGGGACAAGGGCGCCAAGGTGGAAAGCATCATCCCGAAGGAGGGCACCTACACCTCCTGTGACGCGTGGGCGGTGCCCAAGACGACGCAAAACCGCGACACCGCGTACGCCTGGGTCAACCAGGCCCTCTCGCCAGAGGTGCAGGCGGAGGCCGCGGTGGCGCTCGGCACGGCCGTGACCTCGCCGGAGGCGGTCAAGTTGCTGCCTGCCAAACAGCAGAAGCTCTACCCGTACGACAACCTCGACGAGTTCTTCACCAAGGCCCCGGTCTTCGGCTTCCCGGACAAGGGGCGGTCGGGGATCGTGCAGCACGAGGAGTGGCTCAGCGAGTGGTCGAACATCCAGGGAGGCGTGTGATGGTTGCGGCCGTCGTACCGCCTCAGGCGGACGTCGCCGCGGCACAGCCACCCGCACCGGCTCGTCGGCGCGGGTGGCTGCTGACCCTGCCGGCCGTTGTCGTCCTGGGCTTCCTCCTGGTGGCTCCCTTCCTGGTGTTCACCGTCTACGCGTTCCTGCAGGGCGGTTTCTACGAGGTGACGGGCACCGTCACTTTGTCGAACTTCACCTCGGCCGTGGGTTCGGAGTTGACCCGCCGGCTCACGCTGAATGCGCTCGGGATCGGGTTCGTCACCGCGGCCCTGACCCTGGCGCTCGGGGTGCCGCTCGCGTACGCGATTCGCTACCGCGCCGGGCGCATGGAATACCCACTGCTGGCGCTCGTGGTGTTCTCGATGTTCACCAGCTACCTCGTCCGCATCTACGCGTGGCGGGTGATCCTCGGCAAGGACGGGCTGCTCACGCAGGTCCTCGGACCGATCGGTCTGGCCCCGCAGGACGGATCGCTGCTGTTCTCGAAGCCGGCCGTCGTCATCGCGCTGGTCCATATCTTCGTGCCGTACGTCGCTCTCGTCGCCTATGCCGCGTTCCGCAACATCCCAGGCGACTTCTTCGATCTCGCCGCCGACCTCGGCGCCGGCCGGATGCAGCGGTGGCGCCGCGTCGTCCTGCCGCTGGTCGCGCCGGCGGCGGCCTCCGGCTTCCTCTACACCTTCGTGTTGGCCGCCAGCGACTACGTCACCCCGCAGTTCCTCGGAGGAACGGACGGGAACATGGTGGGGCTGCAGATCTCGCAGCAGTTCACGCAGTTCGGCAACTATCCGCTCGGCGCGGCGACCTCGATCATCGTGCTGCTGCTGTTCATGCTCGCCTACGCCGTCGTCACCGTGTTCCTCCGCGTGCTGGGCCTGAACTCCGTGGTTATCAAGGGGTGAGCGGCATGAGTCTTCTGCGGAGCAGGCGCCGGTCGCCGGGTCTCTACCTGGCCGTCGTCCTGGCCTTCCTGTACCTGCCGATCGCGGTCGTCGTGCTGTTCTCGTTCAACTCCAGTAGCACCCTGAACCTCCCGATCAAGGGGTTCTCGCTGCGCTGGTACGAGGCGGTGCTGACCGACCCGACCTACACCTCGGCCCTGCGGAACAGCCTGATCGTGGCGGTGGTCTGCGCGATCATCACCACCGTTCTGGGCACGCTGGCGGCGTTCGGGCTGACCCACGTGTCCCCCCGGGTGCGCCCGTGGCTCGCGGTGCTGTTCTTCGCGCCCATCACGCTTCCCGGGCTCTTCCTCGGGTTGTCGCTGCTGGCGTGGTTCGCCAAGCTCGACATCGAGCTCTCACTGTGGACCGTGGCCGCCGCGCACGTGGTCTACACGTTCCCGTATTTCCTGCTCGTCGCCCAGTCCGTCCTCGACCGGATCGACCCGCAGTACGACGAGTTGGCGGCCGACCTGGGGGCGTCGTCGCTGCTGAGGTTCAGGAGGGTCACGCTGCCGATGACGTGGCCGGTGCTCGTCGCCGGCGGCATGCTCTCCTTCGTCCTGAGCTTCGACGAATTCTTCATCACCTTCTTCGTCATCGGCCCGCAGAGCACGGTGCCGCTCGTCATCTACTCAGCGATGCGACGCGCGATCGACCCGTCGATCAACGCGTTCGCGACCCTCCTCCTGCTCGTCACCTTCCTGTCCGGCGTCGTGATCGCCGTCCTGGCACGGACGGGCAGGGCTGCTCGAAAGGGAGTCAAGGCCTCGTGAATACCGTTCTCAGCCTGACGGGCATCAGCAAGAGCTTCGGCAAGGTGCCGATCCTGCACGGCGTGGACCTCGACGTCCACGAGGGTGAAATCCTGTCGCTGCTGGGCCCGAGCGGATGTGGCAAGACCACCATGCTGCGCATCATCGGCGGGTTCGAACGGCCGGACCGCGGCCGCGTGGTCCTGGCCGGCAAGGACATCACCGACGTGCCACCGCACCGCCGCCCGGTCAACATCGTGTTCCAGCGCTACCTGCTCTTTCCCCATCTGTCGGTCTTCGACAACGTCGCCTTCGGGCTGCGGATCGACAAGGTCGGCAAGCGGGACATCGAGCGACGCGTGCGGGAGTCGCTGGAGCTGGTAGGGCTGGAGGATCTTGCCGATCGGCGGGCGACGCAGCTCAGCGGCGGCCAGTCGCAGCGGATCAGCCTGGCCCGGGCGCTGGTGAAGCGCCCACAGGTGCTCCTGCTCGACGAGCCGCTCTCGGCGCTGGACCAGAAGGTCCGAATCAGCATGCAGGCCGAGCTGCGGCGCATCCACCGAGAGACCGGCACGACCTTTGTCTATGTGACGCATGACCAGCAGGAGGCCATGTCGCTCTCCAACCGGGTCGTGGTGATGAACGCGGGCCGCATCGAGCAGATCGGCACGCCGGCGGACGTCTACCACCGCTCGGCCACCAAGTTCGTGTCCGGCTTCGTGGGTGACGCGAACCTGGTCGCCGTCGAGGCCCTCGACAGCGCGGGGGACGGCACCGAGGTGAAGGTCGTCGAGACCGGGCAGCGCCTGCGGCTGCGGCAGACACTGCCGCAGCGTGAGGCGGTGTTGGTGGTGCGTCCCGAGCTCCTTCGACTGTCGGCCACCGGTGACGACGGCCTGTCCGGAACCATCTCCGACATCGCGTTCCTCGGCTCCGCTGTCCAGTTCCACGTCGACCTTGACGGCATGACGCTCCGCGTCCAGGAGCCTGCGGGCGCTGCCCCCCTGACACTCGGCGTCGGTGACGTCGTACGCGTCGTTCTGCCCGATCACCCCGTCCACGTCCTCACCGACTGACCGCCCGCTGAGAGCAGAGCAGGAGCTGTTACCACATGATCTACATCGAATTCATCTCCCGCCGTCCGGGCATCTCCATCGAGCACTTCCACGCGATCGCGGGCGCCGGGCAGACGGGGTGGGCCAAGCAGTACGGCGACGACGAGCTGCTGCTGAACCTCGGTCGGACGTGGCGAATCGGCCCGGAGCCGGAGTACCTCGCCGTGTGGCTCAACCGCAACGCGGGCCTTGAGCTGCTGGGGGAGTGGGAGCGGGCCTTCGGGTCCGGCGAGGCCGACGCGTTCGAGAAGCCCATGGAGGTGGTTGGCCGGCTGGACCGCGCGGGCTGCTACCGGCCACTGCGGGAGCCGGTCGCCGGCCGGGTCGGTCCCTACTACGCCGAGTTCCTCGACTTCGCCCCCGGCGCCACGCCCGACGAGGTCGCCGCCTTCTTCGACAAGCGCGCGGGCGAGCACCCGGCACTGCGGCTGCACGTCGTTGCCGACCGCATCGGCCACCTCGGCCCTGACCCGCGGTGTATCGCGGTGTGGGGCCTGCCGGACTACGGACACCTGGACGAGATCGCCAGCGAGCTGCAGGACGTGACGGCGCCCGTCGTGCTCCGTACCGCCGGCGTCTACGCGAACCTCGGCGAAGAAATCCTCTAGCCCGTACCAGGAGCGAAATCATGCGATTCGAAGGTAAGAATGCCCTGGTCACCGGTGCCAGTAACGGCATCGGCGCGGCCATCGCCGAGCGGTTGGCGGCGGAGGGTGCCTCGCTGTGCCTGCTCGCCGCGCCGCAGGACGAGGCCCACCTGGAAGCGGTGGCGGAGAGGCTGCGCGCCGAGGCAGGGGCGAAGGTCGTCACGGTGACCGGCGACGTCGGTGACGCCGACACCGCGGAGCGTGCGCTGACCGTCGCGTGCGACGCGTTCGGCCGGGTCGACCTGCTGGCGAGTAACGCCGGGATCGGCATCTGGGAGAACGTGCTCGAGACGCCGATCGAGGACTTCGACCGGGTGATGCGGGTGAACACCCGCGGCCAGTACGCGGTGACCAGCGCCGTCGCCCGGCACATGAGCCGGCGCGGTGGCGGCGCCATGGTGCTCACCGCGTCGACCGCCTCGCTCTTCGGCGAGGAGGGGCAGATCATCTACAACACGTCCAAGGGCGCGGTGATGGCGCTGGCCCGGTCGCTCGCCGTCGACCTGGCCCGGTACGGCATCCGCGTCAACGCCCTCGCGCCCGGTTGGGTACGCACCCGGGCGACACTGGCCGAAGTGGACGACGTCGCCATCTGGAGCAAGCACCGGACTCGAATTCCGCTCGACCGTCCGGGCGAGCCGGCGGAACTGGCGGCCGTCGCCTGCTTTCTGCTGAGCGATGACGCCTCGTACATGACCGGCTCGGTCGTGATGTGCGACGGCGGACTCACCGCCGGCTACCGGGCGAGCGACTGGGACGCGGTGGAGCGCCCGCTGTCCCCGCGTACCCCAGGGCTGTCCGACAGCTGACCATGGATGACACCCGGTCACGCACCAGTCCCGGCCGTCGATGACTGATGCGTTGAGCGGTCAAGTAGTGACACGGAGGAAGAAGTGGGTCGGTCGGCCAGCGAAGAGGGCGTGTGCAGGTTCCTCAACCCCTCGAAAGAAGACGAACGGGCAGTCGTCGAGGCGGTGCGGAAGGAGCTTCTGATCGCCGGGCGGTGGCGGCCGGCTACGGATGGGCGCCAGTTGCCGGTGCACGACCCGTCGACCGGTGAGGTTCTGTGCCACGTGGCGGATGCGGGGCCCGCCGACGCGGTGGCGGCGCTCGACGCGGCCGCCGCAGCCCAGCCGGGTTGGGCTGCGTGTCCGCCTCGGGAGCGCTCGGACATCCTCCGACGCGCGTTCGAGCAGCTCATTGCCCGGGCTGACGAGCTGGCCCTGCTGATGACACTCGAGATGGGTAAGCCGCTCGCGGAGTCGAAGGCGGAGATCGTCTACGCGGCCGAGTTCCTGCGCTGGTTTTCCGAGGAGGCCGTACGGATCGACGGGCGGTACGCTGTCGCGCCGAACGGTCAAGGCCGTCTGATGGTGATGAAGCAGCCCGTCGGGCCGTGCCTGTTGATCACGCCGTGGAATTTCCCGATGGCGATGGGTACGCGCAAGATCGGGCCCGCGATCGCCGCTGGATGCACCATGGTGGTCAAGCCCGCGCGTGAGACACCTCTCTCGATGCTCGCGCTGGCCGAAATCCTGTCCGACAGCGGTCTTCCCGCTGGTGTCCTCAATGTGATCACCACCTCCACAGCAGGTGACGCGACTGCACCGCTTATCACCGACCCGCGGCTACGCAAGATGTCGTTCACCGGGTCGACGGAGGTTGGTCGCACGCTCATCGCTCAGTCGGCCCATCAGGTGCTCCGCGTATCGATGGAACTCGGCGGCAACGCACCGTTCATTGTCTTCGACGACGCCGACCTGGATGCGGCCGTCGAGGGAGCGATGATCGCGAAGATGCGGAACATCGGGGAGGCGTGTACGGCAGCGAACCGGTTCCTCGTCGCGGAGTCCGTCGCGGCCGACTTCGCCCAACGCCTGGCCGTCCGGATGAGCGCGTTGAAGGTCGGCCGCGGCACCGAACCCGGCGTCCAGGTCGGCCCGCTGATCACGGCGAAGGCGCGGGACAGCATGCGGGCGTTCGTCGCCGATGCGACCGAGCGAGGCGGTCGGGTGCTCGCCGGGGGCAACGCTCCCGAAGACCGTGGCTACTACTACCAGCCCACCGTCATCGCTGACGTGGACCCGGGCGCCCGGGTATTCACGGACGAGATCTTCGGTCCCATCGCACCCATCGCGTCCTTCACGAACGAACAGGAAGCGCTGGCGATCGCGAACTCCACGCAGTACGGCCTCGCCGCCTACGTGTACACCTCCGATATGCGGCGATGCTTCCGGGTCGTTGAGGCGCTGGAGTTCGGCATGGTCGGCCTCAATCAAGGCATTGTGTCCAACCCCGCAGCCCCATTCGGCGGAATGAAGCAGTCGGGGGTCGGACGAGAGGGTGGCCGCGAGGGCGTCGAGGAGTACCTGGAAACCAAGTACATCGCCGCGAACGTGTAGCGGTCGGATGCGCTGCGGCGTGGTCAGGGGTGCCCCTCAGTGAGCCCGTTCGGCGAGGAAGTCCTCCCAGGTCCGCCGACCTACGGCCTGCTCCGGCGCCAGGTTCGCCCCGCCCCGGATTCGTAGTAGCCGAACATGCCGCGGTCGACCGGGCTGCTCATCGGAATCCGGTCGACTCCGACGATGGAGATGTACACCAGGTGCGGCGTACCAGCCCGCGACGCCGCCCGGACGAGATTCCGAGCGGCGTCGGGGTCGCCCTGGTAGCTGCTGGCGCAGTGCACGATCCTCTCGACACCCGCCACGGCCGCGTCGACGCCTGCGCCGCTGGCCAGATCGCCGGTGACGAACTCGACTCCGTCCTCGGCCGGGCGGCCGCTCCGGGTCAGGACGCGTACGTCGCAGCCGGCGTCGCGCAGACGTGACACGACGTGGCGGCCGAGCGTCCCCGTCCCGCCGGTGACCAGGATGGGTGGCATCATCGCTCGCTCATCGGACAGTGGTCATCTACCCGGCGGCTGGTAGGCCTCTTTCGCCCGGACCGCCTCGTCGACTTCCTCGGCGGTCAGCACCGGTGTGATCCGCGAGTCCACACCGCCCGCCGCCCGGATGGCGATGGCCAGTGCGGCCGCGGCCTTGTGGTCCGGCAGTTCACACAACACATAGGTGTCGTTCTTACCGAATGAGAAGTACATCGACTCCAGCCGGCCGCCGCTGGCCTCGATCGTGTTTCGGACGACCTCGACGCGCTTGGTGCCACCGTCGGTGATCAGCCCCTTGAGCCCGTCGATGGTGTACGTCGACTGCAACAGGAATTTGGGCACCTCGGCATCAACTCCCAGATGTGCTGGCGGCCGCTCGACGGCCACCAGTGCCTGCTCGGTTCGTGGATCGGATCGCGCCTCAGCGCGTCCCTTGGCGTTGGACCCGCTCAGCGCCCTCGACCTTGGCCCGGCCCTGGTCGCGTTCCGTGCCCGATGTCCCGGTCGCCGCCCGCAGGTGCCGGCGGTCTGGCGAGTGTTCGACCTCGGAGCCCTGCCGGCCCCGTGCCCCGCTGCCCGGATTCCGCCCCGCGCGTGCTGACTCGCCGCCGGGGTCGTGCTTGTTTGCCTTGTGGCTACCCATGCGCCGCGCGTACCCGCTACGTGGGGCGCTAGTCATCCCGCGGCGACCGCGGTCGCACCGGTCAGCCGGCGAGTGCCGGCTCCCGGGCGTACGTCAGCAGCAGCGCACCGGCGAGGCCGCTGGGGGCGAGCCAGCGGCGCAGCAGGTCGGGGTCGAGCCAGGCGCGGTAGACCTTCTCGGGTGGGGCGGGGAGGTCGCGGTGCAGCCGTACGGCGGTGCTCATCGGTCGGTCCCTTCGTCGTCGGTGAGGAGTGCCTCCAGGGCGTCGAGGCGATCGGCCCAGTGGCGCTGATAGAAGTTCAGCCAGGCGGAGGCGGTGGCGAGCGGCGCCGGTTCGAGCCGACAGACGTGCCGGCGGCCGGTGATCGTGCGCCGGACCAGGCCGGCGCGTTCCAGCACCTGCAGGTGCTTCGACGCGGCGGCCAGGGACATCTCGAGGGGCTCGGCCAGCTCGCCGACGGTCAGCTCCCGTTCGGCGAGCCGGCGCAGCATGGCGCGCCGCGCCCCGTGCGCGAGGGCGTGGAACACCGCGTCCATCCCCACCGAATCCTCAACCATGCGGTTGACAATAGTCGGCGACGGACCGTTCGTAAACCGATTGGTTGAGTTTTCTCCGGCTGGCCACGGCGCCGAGCGGGCGCGTCGGGGCGGCGCATACGAGGGAGCCCCCGACCGCGCCGTTCAGCTGGTCGAGGGCTCTCGTGGGGCGTGGCGGCCTACGGCTCGTCCGGGGCGTCCTCGCCCTCCAGCAGCCGGGCCAGGCCGGTCGCGCCGGGGCCGACCCGCTTGATCTGGTCGTTGAACAGCATGTGGATGGTGCCGGCGGCGTCGATCGCCAGGCTGGCGTGCCCGTCGTACTCTTCCCCGACCGGATAGAGCTGGCCGGCCGTCGACGCGTCGAGGCTGTCGAACCACGTCTTCTGCCCCAGGCACAGGGTCGGGTCGAGTCGTACGCCGATGCGGGCGTAGTCCCGGCCGGGACCGCTCACCGGGACGGCCAGGCCGCCGAACTCGGTCAGGAACGCGCGCGCGGCGGGGTGCATCGTGAACCCCTCCGGGGCCAGCGCGCTCTCCCACCCGGACACGTCGGCCCGGCGGCGCGGCGACCAGCCCGCCGCCTTGAGCTCCCGTTCCGCCCGCGCCGGCAGGTCGCGCTCGTCGCCGCGCATCACAGCGCCTCCTTGAGGTCGAACTCGTTCCGCAACGACTTGCAACTGTTGCAGCACGGGTTGTGGGCGCCGTGGCCGGGGTTGCCGGGGGCGCGGATCCGCGCCGCGCCGATGGCGCCCCCGCGCAGGTCGATGCCCCGGTCCAGCAGCTTCGACAACGACTGCGGCAGCGCGCAGTTGCCGTGCCACGGCGCGCGGAGGTTCTGGGGCACGCTGTCGAGCGCCCGGGCCACCTCGCGGTGGTGCGGGTAGATCTTGTCCGGGCCGTCGCTCACGGAGACCGCGGTGTGCCGACCGTCCGCCGTGGTGACCGCCTCGGCGGTGCCGTTGACCCGCCCGTTGCGCTGCTGGCGGTCGGCCTCCCGCCGGGCCTGGTACGACGCCTGCCGGGCCGGGGACGCGTTGCGGGTCGGCCGTGCGTCGGGTGTGCCCCGCCGCCGGCGCTTGACCTTCTTGAGGTCCCGGACCCACTCCCGGGCGAACTTGGCGGCGATCTTGCCGGTGCGGTTCCTAACCATCGATCAACCGCCAGACGGCCTCCTGCATGAGGTTGCCGATGATCGTGCGGGCCAGCGCCTGGAACACGGGAATCTCCAGCAGGGACGCGCCGAAGGTCGGGCCCGCGGTGGCGATCGCCTGCGCGATCTGGATCGCCAGGATCGTCAGCTGCACGATGACGGCGATCTTCAGGGCCAGCACGATCGCGGCGCAGATGATGAGTCCGGCGCCGCCGACCACCGCCCCGGTGGCATTGCTGACCACACTCGCGGCCGGGCTCTCCTGACCCGCCCACCAGTTCCGGAACGCCTCGATGTCGCCGCCCTCGTTGCCGGTGAGGGCGTTGGTGGCGGCGGTGACGGCACCGGCCAGGAACTCGGCCATGTCGTCGCTGAACTCGAGCCACGCCTGGCCCAGCTCGAACAGCTTCTGCTCGTCCGAAGCCGGCCAGTCGTAGCCCAGGATGTCGAGCAGACTGCGCAGCTCGCCGGGGATCTGCAGGCCCACGCCGTCAGCCTCCGAGCCGACCGAGGATGGAGTGGAACAGGTCGCCGGTGTCGGCCTCGTTCTCCTCGTGCGACCGCGCCATCGCGGCGAGGTCGTCGCCGGCGAGACCGACCTCCTCGAGGGCCTCGGTGAGCACCTCGAAGACGAAGCCCGACGTCTCCTCGTACGCCATGCCGAGAAGGGAACCCGTGTCGTCGTCGCCGAACGCCGGGCCGATCGAGGCCAGTCGCGCCTGGAAGGCCGTCACCCGGCTGGCGAAGTCGTCGGCCGCCGACCGCATCGCGTTGCCGGCGGCGGCCAGCCCGTCCGGATCGGTCTGCACGGCGCGGTCACCCGCCCCGACGGCTCAGCCGGTCCTGCGCTTCGGCGAGCCCGTCGAGGAAGGTGGTGAACTGCCGGGCGGCGTCCTGCTGGATGGTGCTCAGTTGCCGGCCCAGGTCGCCGAGGTCGACCGGGCCCGCCGGCGTCGCCGTGGCCCGCTGGAGGTCCTCCATCGCGTTGTTGACCGCGACCATGATGTGGTCGGTCAGCGTCGCGAGGTCGAGCCGGAGCAGCCGCGGGTCGACCTCCAGCGCGGTCATCCGGCCCGGCGGTGCGGTGCGGACCCGGACGAGGCCGTCCGCCGCTTCGCCGTGCCCCTCCGGCGGCGACGCACCTGCATCTTCCCTTGTGGACTGTTGGGCGGCAAGGCTGCGCAACGTGTCGGTGAGCACCTTGTCGATGCCGGACGGGTCGGTAGACGCCACCTCAGCCCCCGCTTCCGTTGTGACTACGTCAGCGTGATCTTAGGCGACCCTCGCAAGCCCATCGACACCTGTCGGTGCGCTGTCGATATCCGGTTACCAGCCACTGGTCCGCCTCAGATGCCCGCGTCCCACCCTCCGCGACGGAGAACCTGGCCAGCTTCCGAAGGGCGCCATCGCTAAGATCCCGGCCAGGTGCCGGCCGGAGCAGCCAATCGTTGAGAGGGTGCGTCGTCTACGGCTCAACATCCGGTCTCGACGTCAGGAATTGAGATGACAACCGCGGTCCAGACTCGGTTCGCCATCGTCGGCAGCGGCTGGCGGGGGGCGTTCTTCCTGCGGCTGGCCAGGCTGCTGCCACAGCGCTTCCGGGTGACGGGGGTGGTCACCCGTACCGCATCGCGTGGGGAAGAGGTCGCGGCCGAGTGGGGCGTGCCGACCTTCCGTTCCGCCGCCGACCTGCTCGCGCACGAGCGGCCCGACTTCGTCATCGTGTCGGTGCCCTGGTCGGTGACGCCCGACGTGACCCGCGAACTGGTCGCCGTTGGTGTGCCGGTACTCGCCGAGACGCCGCCCGCCCCTGACCTCGCCGGGCTGCGGTCGCTGTGGTCCGACGTGGGGGACAGCGGCCTGGTGCAGGTCGCCGAGCAGTACCTGCTGATGCCCGGGCACGCGGCCCGGCTGGAGTTGATCCGCGCCGGGGTGCTGGGCGAGCCCACCTCCGTCCAGATCTCCTCGACGCACCTGTACCACGCGGTCTCGCTGATCCGTGGCCTGCTGGGAGTCGGGTACGACACCGCCGAGGTCAGCGCGCGGGCCTTCGTCGCATCGCTGGCCAACCCCTTGTCACCGGAGGGCTGGAGCGGTGACATGACGCCCCAGCAGCTTGTCACCACCCTCGCGACCATCGACTTCGGCGGGCGGATGGGGCTGTACGACTTCACCGACAACCAGTGGTGGAACCCGCTGCGTTCGCGTCGGTTGGTCGTCCGGGGCTCGCTGGGCGAGATGGTGGATGACCGGGTCGTCCGCCTGGTCGACCCGACGACGCCTGTGGAGTCGTCCCTGGTGCGGCGGCAAACCGGCGTCGACCTGAACCTCGAAGGGCTCGACCTGAAGCACATCAGCTTCGACGGCCGCGTCGTCTACCGCAATCCGTTCGTCGGCAGCGGTCTGTCCGATGACGACCTCGCGGTGGCCGACATCGTGGCTCGTACCGGTGCCTGGGCCCGAGAAGAAGGGCCGGCACCCTATCCCCTCGCCGAGGCGTGCCAGGACCACCTCATCAGCCTCGCCATCGAGGAATCGGTGCGCAGCGGTAGGCCCGTGGTCACCACCCGGGAGGCGTGGGCCGGGTAGCTCGCGCCAGCCCGGCCCAGCCGACCGCCGGAGCGAGGCGGGCATGGGCCGGCCCCACGCCAGGGGGTTACGGCTGCCAGGAGCCGCCGTACCCTAGCCGAACTTGCCCGCCACGGAATGGTCCAAGCTGGTCACCCTTCCCGTCTCCAGCACTTCCTTCAATCTGCGCAGATTTGCCGGCACCTCCCCGGCGGGAGGTTTACCCATCAACGCGAGGACCAGGTGCCCCAGCCTCCCCAGCGGCGTTCGCATCACCTCGCGCACCTCGGTCTCGCCAACCGCGGGGCCGCTGGTGAAGTGGACCTCCCAGTAGGTCCGCAGCCCGGGCAGGGAGCGCGTCTCGTAGCCGATGACCTCGTTCCTACGCTCCTCGGTCACCCTCATCGTCGACCTGAACCGAACGCCCAGCGGGCCTTGTATCGTCCATCGGGACACCGCTGGGCCCACCTGTTCGACGGCCATGACATCGCCCAGAAACCGTGGCAGGTTCGTGAAGTCGCGATAGAACGCGAAAACCTCCCGCACCGGGCGCCGGATCGTCACTCGCGCTTCGACCGCATTGTGTGCGCGCGGTCGCGATGATGTTCCCCGCATCGCAGTCTCCGATCGGTCTCCCAACCGTGGGCGCTGCCGCTCGACGTGATCTGTCGCGCCCTCGCGTACCCGCTGACCCATCCGCCATGCCGACGACTCACCGAGCTGGTTGGCGGCGATCCCCGTTCGGCCCAGTCGAGCCACCAGTTGTCGCGTGTCCCCGGGTCGACGAGGGCATCCCGCGATCAAGGGTGATGTGCAAGGAATCGTCGGTGGCGGCTGTTTCAATGAGCCCTCGGGAGAACGGGGGGGCGACATGACCGAGGTGCGCATTGAGCCGTGGAGCGAGGGCGACCTCGACCTGCTGCGACAGCTCAACGCGCCGGAGGTCCGCGCGCACACCGGGGGCCCGGAGACCGAGGAGCAGGTGGTCGCCCGGCACGAGCGGTACGTCCGCGGCCCGGGCCCGCGCAGCGGCACCATGTTCAGCGTCGTGCTGCCCGACGGCGAAAAGGTGGGCAGCGTCGGTTACTGGGCCCGGGAGTGGCGCGGCGAGCAGGTCTACGAGATGGGCTGGGCGATCCTGCCCGGGTACCAGGGCCGGGGCCTGGCGACCGCGGCGGTGCGCGCGGCGGTCGCGGCGGCCGCGGCGCGCGGCGACCGACGGTGGGCGCACGCCTACCCGTCGGTGGACAACCCGCCGTCGAACGCGGTCTGCCGCAAGGCCGGCTTCACGCTGGTGGGCGAGACCGAGTTCGAGTACCCGCCGGGCCACCTGATGCGCTCCAACGACTGGCGCATCGAGCTGACCGGTTGAGGTGATCAGGCGCCACGGCGCGACGGCCGAGGGCCGCGCGCCGTGGCAGCGAGGGTCAGCGGGCCTGCGCCCTACGGCTCCGGATGCTCGGGGCGAGCCGGAGCAGGGCCATGCCGGCGATCAGGAGCGTCGCGCCGGCCACCAGCGACCACGTGACGCTGACGCCGGTGACGGGCAGGGAGGCCGAGCAGCCGGCGGCGGCAGCGGCGCATCCACGCTGATACATGATGAGTGCCTTTCTTCTCAGGAATTGATCCACACGCGGTCGGTCCCGCGCACGGTCTGGGCCAGCGCCCGCCAGTAGGCGAACGACCTGACCTGCTCGTAGCACCACTCGGGGAGCAGCGCGGCGGCGGTGAGCAGTGCCCACCAGCCCTGCCGGCGGACGGTCAGCACGCGCTCGAGCACGAACACGGCGGTGACCGCGAGCCAACGGGGGTCCCACGGGACGAAACCGATCAGGAACCAGCCTGCGATCAGGCTGGCCAGGTAGAGCGGGACGAGGAGCGAACTGGTGTAGATGCCGAGCTGCCGCAGCCAGTTGCCGGCGTTCCACCGGCGGACGCCGTACAGGCGCAGCGAGTCGAGCATGCCGCGCTGCCACCGGACCCGCTGGGTAATGAGGGCCTGGACGGTCGGCATGGAGTCGGTGATGGCCTCGAATCCGGGGGCGACCCGTGGGCGGTAGCCCAGCGATCGGACCGCGAACGTCATCTCGATGTCCTCAGTGGCCGGATCGCGGTGGTAGAACTCGCCCCGATACCCGGGCAGGTCACCGACGGCGCGGGCGGCCAGGATCCGCCGGACCACCGGAACGGGGAAGAGGGTGGCCACCCCGGACAGGACGACGGCATGGCCGCCCTTGCGCCAAACCCAGCGGGAGAAGCGGGCGTACTCGTTGCCCTGCAGGATGTCCAGCAGCCCGGGCTGGCGGTCCAGCCGGTAGTCGGCGCAGACCGCGCCGACGCCCCGACGCTCCAGTCCGCGGATGGCGGCGGCGACCGCACCGGAAGCGAGGATGCTGTCCGCGTCCGTGACCAGCAGCATGTCCTGGTCGTCGAGTTGCGGTAGCAGCAGGTTGATGGCCCAGTTCAGTGCGCCCGCCTTCTTGTGCGGGTTCGGGCCGGGCATCTCCCACACCTCGGCCCCGGCCGCCCACGCGACCGCGGCCGTGTCGTCGGAGCAGTTGTTCGGTACGACGACCAGCCGGTCCACGGGCCGGGTCTGCGCCTGGAGGGCGCGGATGGTTTTGGCGATGGTGGCCGCCTCGTTGTAGGCGGGCACCACCACGACGACGCGCGTGCGGCGGTAGGTGCTCATGGGGCAGCCACCCGTGAAGTCATCGCCATCTGTGCGTGGGCCCCGTTCCCGTCACCTCAGCAGTCACGTCGGTTGCAAAGCCGGTCCGGCCGCAGAGCGTGCCGCGAGCAACCCCGTTACACCCACATAACGAGAGACAATGTCGGGAGTGATTCTCAATTACGGTCGCATCGGACAGACGGACGGCCGACGGGAAAGCGCCGAACGGCGGAATTTCGCAACACGAGACAAAGTTGCCCACACCGCACCGCCGGGATGGGGCGACCAGCGCGCCCCGCGCCTACCGCGCCTGGTCCAGGCGACCCCGCTGCTCGGCGTTCAGGTCCAGGTCCACCGCGGCCAGGCTCTCGAGATGGGCTGGGCGGTGCTGCCCGGGTACCAGGGGCGGGGGCTGGCGACCGCGGCGGTGCGCGCGGCGGTCGCGGCGGCCGCGGCGCGCGGCGACCGACGGTGGGCGCACGCCTACCCGTCGGTGGACAACCCGCCGTCGAACGCGGTCTGCCGCAAGGCCGGCTTCACGCTGGTGGGCGAGACCGAGTTCGAGTACCCGCCGGGCCACCTGATGCGCTCCAACGACTGGCGGGTCGACCTCACCGCCGAGCGGGAGTGAGGGTCACGGCGCGGCCCGTCCCGCCGCGCCGTGACGACGAGGTCAGCGCTCCTGGGGCCGGCGCCGGATGACCGGGGCGAGGCGGATCAGGGCCAGGCCGGCGATGAGCAGGGTTGCCCCGGCGACCACCGACCAGCCGAGGCTGACCCCGGTGACGGGCAGGGTGGCAGTGCAACCGGCGGCGGCTGCCGCGCATCCACGCGTGTACATGAGGAGTGCCTTTCTGTCAGGAGTTGATCCACACGCGGTCGGTCCCGCGTACGGTCTGGGCCAGCGCCCGCCAGTAGGCGAAGGAGCGGACCTGTTCGTAGCACCACTCGGGGAGCAGCGCGGCGGCGGTGAGCAGCGCCCACCAGCCCTGCCGGCGCACGGTCAGCACCCGCTCGGCGACGAAAATGCCGGTGACCGGCAGCCAGCGCGGATCCCACGGCAGGGCGCCGAGGATGAACCAGCCGGCCACCACCGCGACCAGGTAGAGCGGCACCAGCAGGGAGCTGCTGTAGATGCCCAGCTGCCGGAGCCAGTTTCCGGCGTTCCACCAGCGGAAGCCGTACAGCCGCAGCGAGTCGAGCATGCCGCGCTGCCAGCGGACCCGTTGGGTGATCAGCGCCTGGACGGTGGGCATCGAGTCGGTGATCGCGTCGAAGCCCGGCGCGACCCGGGGACGGTAGCCCAGCGACCGGACCGCGAAGGTCATCTCGATGTCCTCGGTGGCCGGGTCACGATGGTAGAACTCGCCCCGGTAGCCGGGCAGCTCACCGCTGGCCCGACCGGCCAGGATCTGTCGCACCACCGGCACCCGGAACAGCGTCGCCACCCCGGAGAGCACGACCGCCTTGCCGCCCTTGCGCCACACCCATCGGGAGAACCGGGCGTACTCGTTGCCCTGCAGGACGTCCAGCAGCCGGGGCTGCCGGTCCAGCCGGTAGTCGGCGCAGACCGCGCCGACGCCCCGCCGCTGCAGCCCGCGTACGGCGGCGGCGACCGCGCCCGGCGCGAGAATGCTGTCGGCGTCCGTGACCAGCAGCATGTCCCGGTCGTGCAGGTACGGCAGGAGCAGATTGATCGACCAGTTGAGCGCGCCGGCCTTCTTGTGCGGGTTCGGGCCGGGCATGTCCCACACCTCGGCCCCGGCCGCCCGGGCGATCGCGGCGGTGTCGTCGGAACAGTTGTTCGGCACCACGATCAGCCGGTCCACCGGTCGGGTCTGCGCCAGCAGCGCGCGGACCGTCGCGGCGATGGTGCCCGCCTCGTTGTAGGCGGGCACCACCACCACGACCCGGGTACGCCGGTAGGTGCTCATGCGGTGTGTCGGTCCCATTCCTGTCGTCGACCACGCAAGTGATCAACAGCAGTATCTGGCTCCCCGACCTGTACTTCCATGGACGGGCGACCCGATCTCGAGGGCTGATGATCCGATCAGCCGGCGCGCGGGTGCCGATCCCGCCGCGATCCGGCCGTCCGCCGCCGCACGGACGGCCGACACCTCGGTCCGATCGGCGGAGCCCCACCTGACCTGCGGCGACAGCGGGCGAGTGGAACGGCGTCCGGGTCAGCGCGCTGCGTCGAGGCGGGCCCGCTGCTCGGCGGTCAGCTCCAGGTCCACCGCGGCCAGGCTCTCGTCGAGCTGGGCCACCGACGACGCACCCACCAGGGGGATCGCCGGCACGTCGCCGCCCATCAGCCAGGCGAGCACCACCTGGTTCACCGTCGCCCCGGTCTGCGCCGCCACCTCCCGCAGCGCGGCCAGCCGGCCGGGGGTGCTGGGCAGGTCGTACGCGGGGCCGAGCCGGTCGGCCCGGCTGTAGCCGCCCCGGATCAGCGGTGAGTACGCCACCAGGGTCAGCTGCGGCTCGGCCCGCAGGTAGCTGGCCAGGTCCGGGCCGACCGCGCCGACGTCGCCGTCCGGGTCCAGTTCGCTGGGCACGTCGAAGCGGCGTTGCAGGTACGTGTGGTGGTACTGGAGCACCTCGTACCCGGGCAGGCCGGCCGCGGCGGCGAGCGCCCGAGCCCGCTCCACCCGCCAGGCCCGGTGGTTGCTCGCCCCCAGCAGGCCCACCGCGCCCTCGCCGACCAGCTCGGCGAACGCCGTGACGGTCTCCTCCAGCGGCACGGTCCGGTCCTCGATGTGCGCGTAGAGCAGGTCGAGCTTCGCCACGCCGAGCCGTTCCCGGCTGTGCTCGGCGGACTCCCGGATCACCTTCGCCGACAGGCCCTCCGGGTTGTCGACGTAGCTGGTCCCGGGGGCCAGCGGCCGGGCGCCGAGCTTGGTGGCGACGACGATCTCGTCGCCGACGCCCCGGCTGCGCCGCCACCGGCCGAGCAGTTCCTCGCTCTCCCCGCCCTGGCCGCCGTTCTGCCAGAACGCGTAGTTGTCCGACGTGTCGATGAACGTGCCGCCGGCCTCGACGTACCGGTCGAGGATGGCGTACGAGGTGGCCTCGTCGGTGGCGGTGCCGAAGAGCATCGCGCCGAGGCTGAGCACGCTGACCTCGCGGGGGGTGGCCGGGTCGGTGCCGATCGTGCGGTATCTCATGAGTGTCCTCCCCGTGGGATGAGAGCCGACGCCGACCACCCTCGACCTTCGAGCGCGCTCGAAGTCAAGCGGTCACCAGGGCAGCACCCCGTAGCCGCCGCCGGCGTCCATCTGGAATCCCCACAGCAGGCCGCTCGGCCCGTCCGCCGGCAGCGTCGCCAGGTGCACGCTGACCTCGGCGCCCTGCTCCGGCGTGCGGAAGCCGCTGTTGGAGTTCAGGTCGGTGGCGCAGTAGCCGGGGTTGGCCGCGTTCACCTTGATCGGGGTGTCCCGCAGCTCCTTGGCGTACATCGCGGTGACCATGTTCAGCGCCGCCTTGGACGACGGGTACGGCACCGAGGTCAGCGCGAACAGGACGCCCTGCGGGTCGGTCATCACGGCGATCGAGCCGACCTCGCTGGAGACGTTCACGATCCGGGCCGCCGGGGCCTTGCGCAGCAGCGGCAGCAGCGCGTTGGTCACCATCACCACCCCGAACACGTTCGTCTCGTACACCTCGCGCAGCGTGGCGAGGGTGGTCTCGCTGGGCAGGGCCGTGCCGTCGGCCCGGACGATGCCGGCGTTGTTGACCAGCACGTCCAGGTGGTCGTACTCCTGCTCGACCAGCTTGGCCGCGGCGGCGACCGACGCCTCGTCGGTGACGTCCAGCGGCACGAACCGGGCGTCCGCGCCGCCGTCGCGCAGCGCCCGCTCCGCCTCCCGGCCGCGCGCCGCGTCCCGCGCGCCGAACAGCACGGTCCACCCGCGCGCGCCGAGCTGCCGGGCGGTGGCCAGCCCGATTCCCTTGTTGGCCCCGGTGATCAGGGCGATCGTCGATGTCGTCATGCCGTCGAGCCTGCCGCCGGGCGTGGCCGGCCGGGAGAGACCGGCCGATGCTGGGACCGGCGGTACCACCCTCGGCGGCCCCGGGTGCGGCAAGCTGGAGGACATGACCACCGTGCGCCGCGACGAGCTGGCCGCCTTCCTGCGCAGCCGCCGCGCCCGGCTGCGCCCCGCCGAGGTCGGCCTCCCCGACGGGGTACGCCGCCGCACGCCCGGCCTGCGCCGCCAGGAGGTCGCCCAGCTCGCCGGCATGTCCATCGACTACTACATCCGCCTGGAACAGGGGCGCGGGCCGCACCCGTCCCGGCAGGTGCTCGCCGCGCTGGCCCGGGCGCTGCTGCTCACCCGCGACGAGCGGGCCTACCTGTTCCGGATCGCCGGGGAGAGCGCCCCGGAGTCCGCCGGGCCCAGCCGGGTGGTCTCCGACGGGCTGCGGCACCTGCTCGACTCGATGACCGGGACCCCGGCGTACCTGGTCGACGCGAGCTACGAGGTGCTGGCCTGGAACCGGCTGGCCACCTGGTTCGTCGGCGAGCTGTCGGCGGTGCCGGCCGCCGAGCGGAACATGATCCGCTGGATGTTCAGCCGGGAGGTCCCCGGGTCGTACTGGGACGACCCGGAGGTGCTGCGCTTCGCCCGGTCCTCGGTGGCCGACCTGCGCGCCGCGTACGGCCGCTACCCGGGCGACCCGGCGATCGCCGCGCTCGTCACCGAGCTGCTGGGGGTGTCGCCGCGGTTCGCCGCGCTGTGGGCGGAGCACGAGGTCGGCGAGCGCCGCCCGACCGTCAAGCGGATCGACCACCCCGAGCTGGGGCCGCTGGAGTTCGAATGCCGGGTGCTGCACGTCCCGGAGACCGACCAGCGGCTGATCGTCTACGTCCCCGAACCGGGCTCGGCGACCCAGGCGGCGTTCCACCGGATCGCCGAGGGCGTCGGCGCCTGAGATCAGGCGGCCTTCTGCAGGGCCGCGACGGCCAGCGGGGCCAGCCGGGTCGGCAGCTTCTGGGTGGCCGCGAGGTCGCCGTTCTCGTCGGAGGCGTCGATCTCCAGCACGAAGTTGCCCCGGGCCAGCAGCAGCGTGCACTGGTGGAACGGGCGGCTGCTGGCGAGGCGCTCGCAGAAGGTGATGGTCTCCGGCCCGTCCGGCAGCAGCGGGGGCGACGGGCGCACGATCGTCGACACCTTGCCGTCGGACGAGTAGGTGTACCGCTTGCACTTGGCCAGGGTCGCGCGCAGCTCGTCGGCGAGCTTGCGGCCGGGCACCTTCAGATAGCCGACGACGTACTGGCGGAGCCAGATCTTCTCCCCGCGCCAGAGCCGCTCCCGCTGGCCGCTGCGCTTGCGGTCCGACGGCAGGCTGTCCCGGCAGGGGGCGATCAGCTTCACCGCCTCGGTGCTCTCCTCGGCGTAGTCGGCCGTCTTCGGGTGGAAGTCGGCGTCCAGGTCCAGCATCGCGGCCTTCACCCGGCTGCGGATCTGGGCGGCCGTGGTGGGCGCGGGCCGCAGCGGCGGTGGGGGCGTCGCCGAGGGGGTCGGCGGCGCCGACCACTGGCTGGCCCGCGGGGCCGCGGCCGGCCCGCAGGCGCCGACTCCGGCGACGATCAGCAACGACAGCAGGGCGAGCGGGAGGCGGCGGCGCATCATCGCGGCGAGGTGGTCCTTTCGTACGCGAGGAAGGGGCCCTCCCGGGCCCCCTCCTTACCTGCGCCGCGCTCCTCCGGTGCGTTACGTCAGCTCGGTACGTAGTCGAAGGTGTCCGGGTTCGGGCCCTGCCGCCCGGCCTCGCCCTTGTCCAGGTTCGTGATCCGGTCCATCGCCGCGCCGTCCAGCTCGAAGTCGAAGATCTGGAAGTTCTCCTCGATCCGCTTCGGCGTGGTCGACTTCGGGAAGACGACGTCGCCGCGCTGCACGTGCCAGCGCAGCACCACCTGGGCGGGGGTGCGGCCCACCTGCTGGGCGATGTCGACGATCGTCGGGTCGTCGAGCACCTTGCCCTGCGCGATCGGGGACCACGCCTGCGTCACGACGTTGTGCGCCTTGTCGTACGCGCGCACCTCCTGGTTGCCGAAGTACGGGTGCGCCTCGATCTGGTTCACCGCCGGCACCACGTCCGCCTCGGCGGCCAGCCGCTCCATGTGCGCCACCTGGAAGTTCGACACCCCGATCGACCGGACCCGGCCGTCGCGCTGCAACTCCTCCAGCACCTTCCAGGTGGAGACGAAGTCCCCGTCGTAGAGGGTCGGCAGCGGCCAGTGGATCAGGAACAGATCCAGGTAGTCGAACTTCAGCGCCTGCAGCGTCGACTCGGACGCCTTGCGGGCGTCGTCGGGCCGGTGGAAGCCGTTGTTCAGCTTGCTGGTGACGAAGACCTCGCCGCGGTCCAGCCCGGAGGTGCGGACCGCCTGCCCCACCTCGGCCTCGTTGCCGTACATCTCGGCGGTGTCGATGTGCCGGTAGCCGACCTCCAGCGCCTTGCCGACCGCCGCCGGGGTGTCCTTCGGCTCGATCTGGAAGACCCCGAAGCCGAGCTGCGGGATGGTGTTGCCGTCGTTGAGCGAGATGTCGGGAATCGGGTTCGCCATGCGGCTGTCTCTCCCATCGTCAAGGTGCCCGTCCGGCGCGGGAGCGCTGCCACGGCCCGCCGGGCGCGCCTTTCACTTCCTTGTCGTACCCGACGGCGCCGCTTCGTCACAGCGGTTTGCGGGTGATCTGCGACAAGGGTCTCCTTCGGTCGCTCAGCCGGTCGGCGCCTGACCGGCCTCGAAGAGGACCGGCCACGGCCGGGCCACCGGCGGAATCGGCGGGGCGAGCGCCGGCTCGGCCACCGCCAGCACCTCGGCCGCGAGCTGCCCGAACATCGGCGCGGCCGGGTGCGCCGAACGGTCCGGCCAGGCCGCCGAGGTTCGCTTCACCAGCGGATTCCCGACCACCGGCCGCCAGGCGATCCGGGGCTCCCGGCGGGCCAGCGCCTCCGGCTCGATGGCCACCGCGCCGCCCGCCAGCACCAGGGCGAAGAGGAACTCCGGGTTGCGGGCGTGCCGGACCCGATCGGGCGTGAAGCCGTGCCGCCGGCACACCGCCAGGACGTGGTCGTGCAGGCCGCGCGCGGTCGCCGGAGGCGCGGTGACCAGATCCAGCCCGGCCAACTCGGCCAGGTCGACCTGCCGGCCGCGGGCCAGCGGCGAGGCCCGCGGCAGCAGCACCCCCAGCGGTGCGTCGACCGTCGGGCCGAACCGCAGCCCGGCCGAGTCCACCGGGTGGTGCAGCAGGCCCGCGTCGAGCCCGCCCTCGGCGAGCATCCGGACCTGCTCGGCGCTGGTCAGCTCGTGCAGGTCGACCTCCAGCCCGGGGGCCTCGGCGGCGAGCCGGTCCAGCAGCACGCGCAGCGTCACCGCCGGGGTCTCCGGCGGTACGCCGGCCCGCAGCACGCCCAGCGCGCCCCGGCGTACCTGGTGGATGAGGTTGCGCAGCCGCTGCTCCCCGGCGAGCAGCTCGTCGGCCTCGCCGAGCAGCAGCTGACCGGCGGTGGTGAGCCGGACCTGCCGCCGGGACCGGTCGAAGAGCTCGACCTGGAGCTCCCGCTCCAGCCGCTGGATGGACTGGCTCAGCGGCGGCTGCGCCATCCCCAACGCCTCCGCCGCCCGCCCGAAGTGCAGCTCCCGGGCGACCACCACGAAGTGCCGCAGATGCCGCAGCAGATCCACTCCCGCACCCTAACCTCCGCCCGAACTTGCGGCGATCTTGCGGTTGCTGCCCGGGCACTCCGAGCCACGCGGATCGCGGGCCGAAGTGCAAGATCGGGGGGGGTGGAGGCGGCGTTAGCGTGTGGGGGTGGGTGTGGGGGAGCGGATCGGGGAGATCTTCGGGCGAGTGGGGATTCGGGGGAACCTGCACGTCGTCGAGGTGGACGGTGACGGGGCGGGCGAGGTGGCCGTTCGGGCGGACGAGCAGGTGGTGATCGCCTCGGTGTTCAAGATCCTGCTGGTGCTGGAGTTCGCCCGGCAGGTCGCCGCCGGCCAGCTCGACCCGACCGAGCGGGTGCTGGTGCGGGCCGATGACCGGCTCGGCGGGTGGGGGATCGCCGGCTGCGCCGACGACGCCGAGGTCTCCCTGCGCGACCTGGCCTACTTCGCCATGTCGGTCAGCGACAACACCGCCGCCGACCTGCTGCTCCGCCGGGTCGGCCCGGACGTGGTGCCGATGCTCGCCGCCGAGCTGGGGCTGTCGCGTACCCGGATCGTGGGTGGCCCCCGGCAGTTGGTGGAGACGATGCTCGCCGACGTCGGCGCGCGCACCGAGGCGGACTTCGCCCGGATCTTCCCGACACTGCCCCCGGAGCGGGTCCGGGCCATGCGGGTCTTCGACCCGGCGCACACCACGTCCAGCACCGTCCGGGAGCTGACCCGGCTGCTCGGCCTGATCTGGCGGGACGAGGCCGGACCGCCCGCCGCGTGCGCCATGGTCCGGGAGTTGATGGGCCGGCAGCTCTTCTGGACCCGCCTCGCCTCCGGCTTCCCGCCCGGGGTGCGGATCGCCGCGAAGAGCGGCACGCTGCCGGGCCTGCACCTGGAGGCCGGGGTCGCCGAGTACCCCGACGGCGGCCGGTACGCGATCGCGGTGTCCACCCGCACCGAGCGGCTCGACACCCGCCGGATCGACGTGGACCTGGCGATGGGCGAGGCCGCCCGGGTGGCCGTCGAGGCGCTGCGCGCCGGCTGAGTTCGCCACCGGTGCGGCCCGCCGGCACCCGCCGTGACCTGCTCCGATATGCGACCGGATATCGACGGTGCGGCTGGTCGATCTTGGACGTGGGGCCGGTCCGGGTGCTGGGGTGGGCGTACCGATCACCGAACTCCACGGGGAGGACGCACCATGCCCGAGAACCGTACGTCCGGCATCGACCGTCGCCGGCTGCTCCGGGACGCCGCGGTCGGCACCGCCGCCGTCTCCGCCGGCGGGCTCGCCGCCGTCGCGCTGACCACGCCGGCCCAGGCGGCCCCGCCGGCCACCGCGTCGGTCGCCGCCAGCACCGGCCGGCGCCGTGGCGCGGTCAGTTTCCGCTGGTGGGGTACGTCCGGCTGGCGGATCGACATCGGCGACCGGACGGTCCTGGTCGACCCCTACCTGAGCCGCTTCGACACCGGCCTGTTCCGGGGCGCCTTCGACCCGGCCACCCCGCTCCAGGTGGACACCGCCGTCGTCGACCGGCACGTGGACCGGGCGGAGAACGTGCTGGTCACGCACACCCACTGGGACCATTACAACGACGTGCCGCACATCGCCGGCCGGACCGGCGCCCGGGTCTTCGGCACCCTCACCGCCTACCACCTGGGCCTGGCGTACGGGGTGCCGGCCGGGCAGTTGAGTCCGGTGAAGGGCGGCGAGGTGCTCGACTTCGGCGACTACACCGTCGAGGTGGTCAGCTCGCTGCACAGCCGCAACGGGGCGTACTCGCTGGCCTTCCCGGGGGTGCGGGTGTCCCCGCCGCCGATGCCCGCCACCATCGCGGACCTGCCCGAGGGCGACACCCTGGCGTACCAGATCAGGGTCGCCGGCGGCCCGGCGGTGTTCTTCATGGGGGCCAGCGACCTCGACGAGCGCAACCTCGCCGGGCTGGCCCCGGACGTCGCGATGGTGGCGTCCGCGGCGACCACCTCGACCGCCGACTACGTGCCCCGGCTGATGGCGGCGCTGGACCACCCGAAGGTCGTGGTGCCGGTGCACTGGGACAACTTCGAGACCCCGCTGACCAACCCGCCGACCGTCGCGCCGAGCGACCGCAAGCGCCTCGACGACCTGATCGCGGCCGTACGGAAGGCGTCCCCGCGCAGCCGCGTGGTGGTGCCGGAGTACCACACCGCCTACCACTTCTAGGCGTACGGCGGAGGGGCCGGGATCGCCCGATCCCGGCCCCTCCGCGCGCTGCTCACTTGGCGAGCGGCTGGCCCTGCTTGTCCTTGAACGACCCGACCAGGATCAGGATGAAGTCGATCAGCGTCCAGATGCCGAGACCACCGAAGGTGATGAGCTGCAGGATGCCGGTGCCGACCTTGCCGGCGTAGAAGCGGTGCACGCCGAGCACGCCGAAGAAGAAGCAGAGCAAAAGCGCGACCACCCAGGACTTCTGAGCGGTGGCCGAAACGGGAGCGGTCACGGTGGTCCTTTCACGAATGACGTTGGCGGCCGGGAGCGTACCGGGGCCGCGGACCGCAGGACAAGATCGAAAAGGTGAAGTTCAGCCGGACGGTTGAGTGGCCGCTCAGCCCGCCGCGAGGTCGCGCAGCGCGCACACCGACTTCCAGTTGCGGGTGGTCGCCACCACGCCGAGCTGCTTCTCCAGGTACGCGTTGGTGAACTTCGTCCGGCCGTACCCGCCGTCGGGGAAGTGCAGGTGGACCTCCCGACCGGCCACCGTGTACTCGACGTTCTCGCCGGCCGGCACCGTCAGCGCGCCCACCCGGGCCTTCGCGGGCGGCGCCGCGAGGAACGCCACCAGCAGCCGGGTCGGATCGTCCTGCCGGTCGGCGTACGGGCTGCCCTCGATCACCGCCGTCAGCTCGGCGCCGCTGCGGACCAGCACCGGCACGTCGAGCCCCAACTCGTCGGCGAGCGCGCGCTCAATGCCCCGCGCCAGCTTCGTGGTGTCCGTCGCGGTGCTGGTGAAGACCACGTTGCCGCTCTGCAGGTAGGTCTTCACCTCCTCGTGGCCGAGGTCGGCGACCAGCCGGCGCAGGTCGGCCATCGCGAGCCGGGTGGCGCCGACGTTGACCCCGCGCAGCAGGGCGGCGTACCGGTTCGTGCCGTCGGCCATCCGGGTCTCCTCACCGTCGAGGTGTCTCGCGGTGCAGCCTATGTGATGACGCTCGCGCCGATGGCCGTCATCCACGTCG
Organism: Micromonospora sp. GCM10011541; assembly: GCF_042650725.1. NCBI lineage: Bacteria > Bacillati > Actinomycetota > Actinomycetes > Micromonosporales > Micromonosporaceae > Micromonospora > Micromonospora sp. GCM10011541. The sequence continues at coordinate 148,811 of NZ_JBHSBP010000002.1, read as the reverse complement.
TGGCTCGACGCCGGCTGATCGGCGTGTCGTCGCGTCACCTGGGGGTGTCGCGTCCACAGGGTTGATGCTCGTCGAGGAACATGCCTGACAGTCATAAATATGCCGGAGAGTCATGACGCTCGCGGTGCTACCTGCCGCTGCCCGGCTGCGGTCGTCCTCGACCGGCGCCGCGCCGGGTTACGTGCCTCAGCGTTGGCGGATGGCGGTGGAGTCGAGCCGGAAACCGATGGTGCGGTCGACGATCCGCTCGACCAGCTCCACCTTCCGAAGTCCGGTCACCCCGCGCAGCCCCGCCCGCGCCGCCAGCGCCCGCAGGTCCCGCGTCGTCCACTCCGCCAGGTACGCCGTGCCGTCGTCGCGCCGCGACATGGCGGCGAGCGCGGCGTACCCGCGCTCGACAGCCGAAGTGGCCGACCCGGCCGCGGGCGGCGCGGCACCGGGTGAGCCCACGCTCCCCGGTCCGGCGTTCGGCCTGCCCGCGCCGGGCGCGTCCGTCGGTCCGGGGCTCGGCGTGCCCGGCCAGGGCGCGGTGGCCGGGATGGGGGAGGTGGCCGGGATGGGGGAGGTGAGGGTGGGGGCGGGCGGCGCGGCGGGGTCCGGGAGCAGCGCGAGCCGGGAGCGTCCCTCGGCCAGCGCGGTCACGTCGGCGGCGGAGAGACCCGCCAGGAACTCGGCCACCCGGGCCAGCACGGCGGGCGTCGAATCCGTCATGCCGTGGCTCCCGAGGGCTGGAGGTGGGCGAGGAACTCGGTGGTGATCTGTCGCAGCTCCTCGCGGACCGGCGGGGCGGTGACCCGGTCCCGAAGCACCACCGGCACCCCGCGCGGGGTGTTCGTGGCGAAGAGCGTGACGTTCTCCCGCAGCGCGGTCGGGAAGACCGGTACGCCGAGCGCCCGAACCTGGTCCATGTAGCCCTGATGGGCGGCGACCGGGCGCTGCGCCATGAGCTGGATCATCGTGAACACCACGCCGGCGATCCCCGGCGCGACCTTGTGGTGCCGACGGATGGTGGCGAACCGGCGGGAGTCCGCGTTGTACCGGTCGACCAGCTCCCGGACGTTGCCGTGCAGGTAGTCGATGCCGAGCGTGGAGAGGTAGTCGGCCTTCGCCGGGATGAGCAGGTGGTCGCTGGCGATGATCGCCGACTGGGTCACCACGTTGAAGTTCGGCGGGCAGTCGATCAGCACCAGGTCGTACGGGTCCAGCGCCTCGTCGTGCAGCCCCTCGGCCAGCGAGCCCCGCACCCGGAACAGCTCGGCGTCGTACTCGTCGCCGTCGGCCACGCCCCGGGCCAGCGCCAGGTCGATGTCGACGAGCTGGAGGTGGGAGGCGATCAGGTCGAGCCGGCCCGCGCCCTTGAGGTGCGCGTTCGCCGGGCCGGGGGAGACCACCAGCTCACCGAGGGTCACCTTCGGGGTGTCCCCGCGCAGCCCGTCGTACCAGCGCTTGACCGTCCGCTCGTCGCGCAGCCGATCCCGCCAGTCGTCCGGCTCGTAGAAGCTGAACGTCAGGCTGGCCTGCGGATCGAGGTCGATCAGCAGCACCTTCATCCCCCGGTTGGCCAGCTCGGCCCCGAGGTTGGCGGTCATGGTGGTCTTGCCCACCCCGCCCTTGTAATTGATCACCGATACGACGTACACCGGCACCTCCCCAGACGGGGAACGGTAGCGGCCGCCGAGCCCGACCCGAGAAGCGCCCCGTACGTCCTGCCGCGGCCGGGCGGCCCCGTACGCATTGTCGTGTCCCTCGTCAGTGGACAGCTGCTCGGAGGATGCGACGTCGGCTTCCCGGGTGACCCGGGATCAGATTCCCGGTGCGGCGGGAATTTCCGGCCGGCCAGATATCGCCGCCGTCACGTCTTCGTTACAGAAGGTCTCTTCGCATTCGTCGACGCTGATGGTCTGCTGAGGAACGTATTCCCTGGTCAGCCCCGGTTGGAGCGCAGCGCACGGGGCGGGAAAGGTGTTACATCGATGGCCGTGGACGGAGCTGTCGCGGCCACACTCCCAGGAGGCATCCGCGTGCGAATGAGACGACCGAGCCGGATCGCGGCCCTGACGGCGGGCCTGACGGCGCTCGCGTTCACGGTCTCGGCCCCGGCCCAGGCCAACGACCACGAGAACCTTCCCGGCGAACCGACCATCACGCTGCCGATCAACGACAGCGCCGCGGGCGGGACGTACAACCAGGACTTCACCCGGGTGTACGCCAACACCACGCCCGACGGCACGCCGGTCTACATCTACGTCCCGAAGGGCACCCCGCTCGACGGCACCGCGCCGGCCGCCGTGGCCAGCCTCGACCCGCAGTTCGACCACAACCCGGCCGACGGGTTCACGCCGTGCGCCACCGCCACCGCGGCGCAGTTCACCCTCACCCAGGCGGAGATCAACTACGTCGGCGACAAGCTCGCCGACCAGATCGTCGCCGTGGACGAGGAGCACTACGGCCCGATGGACGCGGCCGACCCGGCCGAGCCGGCCAGCGACTCGCTGGTGATGGTCCTCTACAACATCCAGGACGACGCGTACTACGACTGCGCGCAGACGTCGTACACGGCCGGCTACTTCGCCCCCGACTTCATCGACAGCGTCGGCATGAACGTGATCGTGGTCGACGCCCTGGACTGGGCGAACCGGGTCGGGCCGAACGACTCGCCGTGGCGCGACGCCAACCCGGCCAACGACCGTCCGGAGCTGTACGAGGGCACCGTCGCCCACGAGCTGCAGCACCTGCTGCACAACTACAGCGATCCGGGCGAGCTCTCCTGGGTCGACGAGGGGCTGGCCGACTTCGCCATCTTCCTCAACGGCCTGGACGCCGGCGGCTCGCACCTGAGCAACCAGCAGGTCTTCTACGAGGAGACCTCGCTGACCCGCTGGGGCGGCACGCTGGCCAACTACGGCGCCTCGTTCACCTACTTCCAGTACCTGTGGGAGCAGGCCGGCGGCAACGGCGACGGCACCTACACCCCGGACAAGCAGTACGACGACAAGGCCGGTGACCTGCTCATCAAGACCATCTTCGAGGAGCAGGCCGACGGCATGACCGGCGTGCAGAACGCCATCGACGACTTCAACGCCGCGACCGGCTCGCACCTGCGCAGCGCGGCGGACCTGTTCCGCGACTGGTCGGTGGCGGTCTACCTGGACGACGAGAAGTCGCCGAGCTACGACATCAAGGCCTTCAACTTCGGTGACCCGGCCGACACGGCGTGGACCATCGACATCGCCGACGACGTGTTCTGGAGCGGTCGCGGCAGCTACCAGGGGGCCACGCCGGAGGCCAAGTGGGCCCGGCTGAAGAACCGCCCGGACACCACCGCCGTGCCGTTCGGCATGTCGGTCGAGCGGTTCCGCAACCCCGGCCCGACCGTCGCGGTCGCCTTCGACGGGGACGACCAGACGGTCATCGCCCCGCACACCGGCACCACCCACTGGTACGCCGGCTACGAGAGCCAGTCCGACAACATCCTCAACGTCGACACCGCCGGCCCGGCCAGCTCGCTGGACTTCTGGAGCTGGAACTTCATCGAGGAGGGCTGGGACTACGGCTTCGCCGAGGCCCTGGTCGGCGGCGACTGGGTCACCGTCCCGCTGCGGAACGACGCCGGACAGGTCGTCACCACCAACGACAACCCGCACGGCAACAACACCGAGGGCAACGGCCTGACCGGCACCTCCGGCGGCGAGTACTTCGTGGACGACCCGGTCTACGTGCACCTCACCGCCAACCTGCCGGCCGGCGCGACCGACGTGCGGTTCCGGTACTCCACCGACGCCGCCTACCTGGACACCGGCTGGTTCGTCGACGACGTCCGGGTCAACGGCGCCGACGCGACCCTCTCCTCGCCGGCAGGCGACTGGTTCTCCACCACCGGCACCCAGGACAACAACTGGACCGTCCAGGTGGTCAGCCACTGCGACCTCACGCCGGGCACCACCTCGGCGGGGGAGATCACCGACGGCGCGGGCAACTGGGTCTACCGGTTCACCGGGGACCAGTTCACCCGTAGCGGTCTCCAGACGAAGTGCGCCGGCGGCAACCAGGACGACTTCGCCGTCCTGATCTCCAACCTGCCGACCGGCGACCTCACCTTCCTGGACGCGGACTACACCTTCCGGGTGACCAACACCGGCAACAAGAAGTAGGACGCACCACCATCGGTGGGCCCGTGCCGCGCGGCGGCACGGGCCCACCGCCGCGTCGGGGTCGGGCGCCCGGGGCTACCGCGCCGCCGCGCTCGCCGTGAGCTTCGGGCAGCCGCGACGGCCGAGCTCAGGGCTTCTGGTAGGCGGGCAGGCCGAGGCTGGCGCGTACCTTGGTCGCCTGCTCGCCGCCGTCGTGCGCGGCGGCCGCGCGGATCTCCCGCATCAGCGCGGCGGCGCTCGTCGCCTCGCCGGCCAGCTTCCAGTGCCGCAGCGCCAGGTCGTTCTCCTTGAGCAGCGCAGCGACCGGGGCCTGCACCTTCGCCGGCCAGACCGTCGTCCGCAACTGCTCCGCGTGGGCGGCGTTGGTGGTGGCGACCGTACGGGCCAGGGTGCGGACCGTACGCCACGGCCGGCCCGCCTTCAGCGCCTCCTGCAGCTCCTCCAGGGCCGTGTTGTACGGCGCCACGATCGCCAGGTAGCGGCCCTTGGCCTCGTTCGCGGTCAGCGGGGCCGCGGCCGTCGGCGCGGAGGTCTGCCAGGCCGGCAGCTCGCTCGTCCGTTCGGTGCCGCCGCCGCAGCCGGCGAGCAGCAGGACCAGGGCCAGGGCGGCGGGCCAGCGATGCACGGAACTTCCCATCTGGGCCGGGGGCGGGACACCGGAAGTCTAGGGGTGACCCGGCAACCCTGCCGGCCGCCGATCTACTCGACGACGGGGAGCGCGACCTCGTTACGGCGCAGGAACGACGGCTTCCACGGCGGGTCGAAGCGGGCGTACCGGACCGCGCCGGCCGGCTGGAACCCGGCGGCGGCGACGGCCCGGCCCAGCGCGGTGGCCCGCTCCTCGAACGCCCGGGTGGTCCACCGGCCGGAGAACCGCGTCGCGGCGACGAGCTGCCCGGGGATCTCCCGGGTGGTGATCCGGGGATCCTCCGGCTCGGGCAGCGTCGCCGCGGTGAAGGGCGCGGGCATGGCGAACCGCACCAGCCAGCAGCCGGGCCGGTCGCCCTCCTCCTGGACCATCGGGGCGGTCACCTCGATCTTCTCCGTCCTGGCCGGCTCCTGCACCACCGGCGCGGTCATGCCGATCGGCCGCCGGGACCGGTTGGCCCCGCCGATGTACCGGGCCAGCAGTCGGAACGCCTCGCTGCCGGCCGTGGCGAAGTCGCCCTCGACGCGCACCTCGGCCACCAGATGCGGCGGGTAGCGGCGCAGCTCGAAGCCCGGATGGCGGGCCACCACCCGGTACGGCTGCCGCTCGGTCATCGCATGCTCCCGGCCTCGCTGTCCTGTCGGAAACGCTACCGGGCTCCCGTCGCGGGGCAGGCCGGGATTGAACTCCTGCCGCTCGGGGCCCGTACCACTGGGCGAGGATGTGGTGCGGCGGGTCAGCCGCACCGCTGCCGAGTTGCGGGAGGCCTACCGTGCGAGTTGGTGAGCAGTCGACGGATCCCATCGATCAGATCCTGGGTGAGGTGCCGGTGCCGGCATCGCTGACCCCCGAGGATGTCCGGCTCGCGGTCCGGGCGGTGGTGGTGCACGCCGCCGAGGAGTGGCCCGCCGGACCGAAGTGCCGCAACGACGGCGCGGCGTACCCCTGCCGGTTGCACCGCTGGGGCCGGCGGGTGCTGGAGGCCCACGGCCTCAACGAGCGACAGATCGACGCGCTGGTGCGGCACGGCAACCCGTTCGTGCACGTGCCCTTCCCGTTCGTGCTGACCCGGCCGACGTCCGCGCGTCCGTCGGCCCCGGTCACCCAGTCCCCGCGCGGCCAGGCCGGCCGGGTCGTCGCACCTGGGGTGCGGCCCGCCATCCGGCCCGGCGGTACCGGTCGGCCGGTGGCGCCCCCCGCCACCAGGCCGCGCTGGCCCCGGGCGAGCTGACGACTGCTCCGGGTCGCGGCGTGGCGCCAGACACGCCGAGCCGGAGTGGTCGGATCGGGGGCACGCCCGACAGCCCGCGCCCGGGGTGGCACGACGGCGGCCCGGCCGCAGGGTCCCCCACCCCTGCGCCGGCCGCCGTCCACGTCCGCCGGCTCGTGGCTGCCGGCGGCGATCAGATTCCGCAGTTCGGCGCGGACCAGCTGGTCGTGTTCGAGCTGCGGTCGCGGTTGTTCTCCCGGCGGGAGTCCACGTGGACGTGGTTCCCGTGGCCGGGGTAGCCGGGACCGTAGATGCCGCTGAAGCCACGGCTGCGGGCCGTGCGGGCCAGCTGGCACAGCGAGGAACTGCGCGAGGTCAGGTCGGCGGCGTTGCCGTAGAGGTGCTGGCTGTCCGCCGCCGCCCCGCTGACCTGGTTGTTGCAGGCGATGCTGCGAAAACCGCTGCTCACGTAGATCGGTTTGTCGCCGAGGCTGCGCCGCAGCGCCTCCAGTTTCCACATGGTGCGCATCGCGTTTTCCCTGGTCGCGGTCGGTGAAAGCGGGCCACCGCTCCACCCGCCCTTGCCGCAGCCGTTGTCCAGCTCGCTGTAGCTGAAGTGCTTCGGCGTGCAGTCGTTGTCCTGCAGGTCGTAGATCTTGGCGAAGGTCTGCGGGCCGGCGATCCCGTCGACGCGCAGCCCGTACGCGGACTGGAAGCGCCGGACCGCGGCGGCGGTCTCGGGTCCGTAGACGCCGTCGACGTGGACGATGGTCCCGGACGCGGCCCAGCCGGCCACCCGGATCTGCAACTCGCGGACGTCGGCGCCGGACCGCCCCTGGGACAGGGTCCGTTGCCACGTGTAGCAGCCGTCGGCATGGGCCGCCGGCGCGGCGACCAGCGTGGCGATCGCGGCCCCGGGCAACGCCAGGGCGAACGCGATGACCGCCCGCTTCAAGGTGTTCACGCGCACAGAAGTCCTCCCGTAACAGGTCGAATAGGTGATGATCAGGACATGGACCGGAACGTCCCGTCCCTTCCACCCTGACAGCCTTCCGGGCGATCAGCGGCCGTTAACCAGAATTGTCCTCACAATTGCTTGTTCCTGGGCAGCCGCTGTGAATAGTGCAAATTGCGAAACACCCATGCGGATCCGGCCGGTCGAAGCGGGTTGCGAAAACGCCCATGAGTGACAGAAGCGGCGGTTCGAGGACACCGAGGGTGATGCCGGCTCGTGACCCGGGGCCGGTAACGTCTGCGCCGGGCTCCGCGAACGGGGAGGTGGGCGTGGCGCGCGGTGGCGTCTTCTGCATCGAGGGCCAGTGGCACCGGGACCTCAACGAGCGCGGGTCCGTCCTGCCCACGCTGGAACTGCTCGAACGGCTCGGCCGGATCCGGTTCATCCACAAGGACGCGGCCACCCGCGACGAGCTCTTCTACTTCCTCGACCGCTGGCTGCTCAAGCAGTACGCCGACTACCGGGTCGGCTTCTTCGCGATGCACGGCGAACCGAGCCGGCTCTGCCTCACCGACTGGGACTCCGTCGAGCTGGCCGACGTCGCCGAACGGATGGCCGGCCGGTGCGAGGGGCGCCGGCTCTACTTCGGCAGCTGCTCGGTACTGCGTGCCTCCGACGCCATGCTGCGCGATTTCCTGGACATCACCGGAGCGGCCCTGATCTGCGGTTTTACCCGCGAAGTCGACTGGGTGGAATCGGCCGCCTTCGAGACCGTGCTGCTCGACGTGCTCGCCAACGGTCAGCGGCACAACGCCGCCGAGCTGCGGATGGGCTCGGCGCACTGGGCGCCGCTCGCGTCGTACCTCGGGTTCCGGGTGATCTACGCCAACGGCCGGGCCTGGCGGGCGTCGGTTCGCCCCCGGGTGCCGGCCCAGCCCTCCCCGCACGGCGTCGCGGGCCGCTCCCGGTGACGCCGCGTCACCCGCCCGGGGCGCACCCCGGCCCGCCGGGCGGCCTGGTAGAACCGACGCATGGCACGCAGCATCGCGAGCAACACCCGGGTCGACCGGGACGCCCTCATCGAGTTCCTCCGCCCCCGGCACAAGGTCGTGCTGATGACCACCCGCGCCGACGGCCGGCCGCAGTCCTCCCCGGTCTCCTGTGGGGTGGACGCCGCGGGCCGGTTGGTGATCTCCACGTACCCGGAGCGGGCGAAGGCGACCAACATCCGCCGCGACCCCCGGGTCTCCGCCTGCGTGCTCTCCGACGACTGGAACGGGCCCTGGGTGCAGGTCGACGGCACCGCCGAGGTGCTCGACCTGCCCGAGGCCCTCGAACCGCTGGTGGCGTACTTCCGCAGCATCTCCGGGGAGCACCCGGACTGGGACGAGTACCGGGCCGCGATGGTCAAGCAGGGCAAGTCGCTGATCCGGGTCACCATCGACAGCTGGGGACCGATCGCCACCGGCGGCTTCCCCGCCCGGCTGGCCGACTGAGCGTCAGTACGCGGCGGTGAACCGGGCGTTCGCGAACTGCGGGTTCTCGATCTCGTCCACGATCGCCACCGCCAGGTCCTCGTAGGTCAGCACCGAGCGGCCCTGCGCGTCGGTCACCGGTTCGTCGGTGCCGGTGCGGTAGTGGCCGGTGCGCTCGCCCGGGTGGAACTCCAGCGGCGGCGGGGAGACGTACGTCCAGGTCACCCCGTCGGCGGCGCGGTAGACGGCCAGCGCGTCGGCCTGGCCCTTCGCCGAGTCCCGGTACTCGGCCGGGAAGTCCGGCTCGTCGAGGAACGGCGTGCCCTTCGGGGTCAGCAGCGTCGCCCCGCCCCCGACGTGGATCACCCGGGGCGGGTGGGGCAGCTCCCGCAGCGTGCCCATCAGGGTGTCCGCCGCGTCCCGCCACAGGTCCCGCTCGCCGCCGCCGATCGCCACCACGAACACGTCGGCGTCCTCGGCCAGCTCTCGTACGCTCCGCGGGGACGTCGCGTCGCCGGTGACCGTCCGGACCCCCGCCGGCAGGTAGCTGGTCGCCTCCGGGCGGCGCACCGCGGCGGTGACCCGGTGCCCCCGCGCGACGGCTTCCGCCGTGATCCGCGACCCCGCGGTGCCACCCGCGCCGAACACGACGATGTTGCTCATGACCGCCTCCCGCCCGGACCTGCCTCGTCTCCCAGGCTATGGAGCGGGCCGCCCGGCCGGTGCCGTAACGGCGATCCTGGCCGGGCGCGCCGGACGGGATCAGTCGATCAACGCGGAGTAGACCAGCTGGCGCAGCTGCGAGCGCAGCGGGTACGTGCTCGACGGCATGAGCTGGGTGAAGAGCAGCGCGGTGACCTCCTCCACCGGGTCCACCCAGAACGCCGTGCTGGCCAGGCCGCCCCAGTAGAACTCGCCGACGCTGCTCGGCACCCGGGCCGGAACCGGGTCCAGCACCACGGCGAAGCCGAGGCCGAAGCCGATGCCGTCGAGCACCGTCTCGGCGAAGCCCTCCGGGTGGAACGAGGCCAGGTCGCGGCCGTCGGGCAGGTGGTTGCGGGTCATGAAGCGCAGCGTCCGCGGCGCCAGCAGGCGTACCCCGTCCAGCTCGCCGCCGCGCAGCAGGAACTGGGTGAAGCGGTGGTAGTCGGCGGCCGTGGAGACCAGCCCGCCGCCCCCGGAGAACCAGCTCGGTTCGGCCAGCGCCGCCCGGCCGACACCGTCGGCGCGGACCGCCTGCCCGGTCGCCGGGTGCGGGGCGTAGAGGGCGGCCAGCCGCTTGGCGTCCGGCTCGTCGACCCACCAGCGGGTGTCGGTCATGCCCAGCGGCCGGAGGATCCGCTCGGTGAAGAACTCGTCCAGCCGCTGCCCGGAGACCACCTCGACCAGCCGGCCCAGCACGTCGGTGGAGACGCCGTAGTTCCAGCTCGACCCGGGCTGGAAGAGCAGCGGCAGCTGGGCCAGGCCCGCCGACGCCGCCGCCAGGTCCGCGCCGGCCGGCACGCCCAGGTCGAAACCCGCCGCCCGGTACAGGCCGTCGACCACCGAGGTCTGGGCGAAGCCGTACGTCAGGCCGGAGGTGTGGGTGAGCAGGTGCCAGACCCGGATCGGCTCGACCGCCGGCACCGTGTACGGCTTGAGCACCGAGCCCTTGTCGTAGACCCGGACGTCGGCGAACTCGGGCAGCCAGCGGCTGATCGGGTCGTTCAGCTCGAACCGGCCCTCCTCCCAGAGCATCATCGCCGCGACGGAGGTGATCGGCTTGGTCATCGAGTAGATGCGCCAGAGGGTGTCCGACTCCACCGGGGCGCCGGCCTCCCGGTCGCGCAGGCCGTAGGTCGACGAGTGGGCGATCTCGCCCCGGCGGGTGACGACGATCTGCCAGCCGGCGAGCCTGCCGTCGTCGACGTACCTGCCGAAGTGCTCGTCGATCCGCGCCAGCCGGGCGGGGTCGAAGCCGATACGGTCCGGGTCGATGCTCACTGCCACGCTCACGCCGCCGAACCTACTCGCCGGTACGCCGGTCGGGAAGTGTCGGCCCGCGCCACTAATCTGGCCCGATGGCTGAGCCCACCGAGGATGTCACCTACCGTCACGAGGACTGGTACGCCGAAGAGCTGGTCGACCGGCACTTCGTCCGCTGCTCGTTCTTCCACGTCGACCTCACCGAGGCGATCAGCCAGCGGGCGATCTTCACCGAGTGCGTCTTCGGCAACGTGGCGTTCAACGCCTCCCGGCACACCGACTCCGCCTTCACCCGCTGCACCTTCAAGCGGTGCAACCTCTTCGAGGCCGAGTTCACCGGCTGCAAGCTGGTCGGCAGCAGCTTCGACCAGTGCGACCTGCGTCCGCTGCGGATCAGCGGCGGCGACTGGTCGTTCGTGGCGCTGCCCGGCGCGGACCTGCGCGGCGTGAGCATCACCGACGTACGGATGCGCGAGGTCGACCTGACCGGGGCGAACCTGACCGACGCGACGGTCACCGGCGTCGACCTGTCCGGCGCCCAACTGCACAGCTCCCGGCTCTCCGGCGCCGACCTGCGGGGCAGTGACCTGACCGCGCTGGACCCGACGGTGGTGGAGCGGGCCGGCGCGATCGTCGACGCCGAGCAGGCGATCGTGCTGGCGCAGGCGCTCGGCTTCCAGATCCGCTGACGCCCATTACCGCTTGGTAACAAAGTGGAAACGCGCGACCGTCCCCGTATGGCGCATTCGCCCGGTCGATGAAAACGTGAAGCGGCCACGCCCGCCCGTCCGCCGGGCGGTGCGTGGGTGGGGAGCGGAGGTTCGGTGGCGGAGGAAGACCGCACTCTGGTCGGCGGCCGGGCGTCGTCCCCGTACGGGCAGACCCGGTCCGCGCTGCGCCGGATCGCGCGGGCCCGGCGACGCCGCCGCTGGATGGTGGAGGCGCTGGCCGCGTTCGCCTGCCTGGCCGCCCTCGTCGGATACCTGGGCGCCGAGCAGCACGCGGAGCCCCGCCAGGAGGAGAGCGGCGTCCAGCCGGGACCGGCGCCCGGGGCCGGGCGGCCGGCCGTGCCATCCCCGCAGCGCCCCGGGGTGGACGCCGACGCCGCCTCGCCCGGGCTGCGGCCCCGGCAGCGGCCCCCGTCCCCCTCGGCGTCCCCGTCGCCGTCCCGGCCGGCCGTGGTGCCCGTCCTCACCGTCACCCAGGCCGACGTGCCGGCGCGCGTCGACCTCACCGCGGCCGGCCCGGTCGACTGGGTCCACTGGGGACTCCTCGGCGCGGACCAGGCCGTGCGCAAGCGCAACGGCTCCGGGGCGATCCGCGACGAGGGCGGGCGTGGCCGGCGGGAGAGCTACAGCAACAACCCCGAGGCGTACGCCTGGCGGGACGGTGCCCCCGTCGGGTCCGCCGGCGGCACCACGTCCGGGCTCTACACCTGCGGCCGGGGCAACGGCTTCGCGCTCGCCGTGACCGCCGACGGGGAGCCGCGCACGGTACGGCTCTACGCCGGCCTCTGGATGGCCCGCGGCCGCCTGGACCTGCGGCTCTCCACCGGCGGGCCGACCAGCACCCTGCGGATGGAGGATCCGCACACCCAGCACACCGCCGAGTTCACCATCCGGTTCCAGGCGCCCCGGGGGGCGAAGCTGCTGGTGAACTGGACGGTGGAGGAGTCCTTCGGGGACTGCGGCAACGTGGGCGTACAGGCCGTCGCGCTGCGCTGACCCCGGTTCGCCGGGTGCCGCCCGCGGGCCGGGAGTAGCGTGGGCGCGACGGCGGGCCGACGATCCGGGAGGGACCCATGACGGCGAGCGAGCAGGTGCTGGACAGCCCGGAGGGATGGGTCGCCGACCACATCCGCCGGTACGTCGAGACCGACGGCGCGGAGGGCCACGAGTGGCGTCCCGGCGTCTGGACCCTGCTGCTGACCACCCGGGGCCGGCGCAGCGGCAAGCTGCGGCGCACCGCGCTGATCTACGGCCGGGACGGCGACGCCTATCTGGTGGTCGGCTCCCAGGGTGGCGCGCCCGAGCACCCCGCCTGGTATCTCAACCTGCTCGCCGAGCCGGAGGTCCAGGTGCAGGTCGGCGCGGAGAAGTTCACCGCCCGGGCACGGACCGCCACCGGAGAGGAGAAGCCCCGGATGTGGCGGACCATGACGGAGACCTGGCCGGCGTACGACGAGTACCAGACCAAGACCGACCGGGAGATCCCGGTGGTGGTGCTCGAACGGATCTGACCTGGTCCGCACCTCCCGGGTTTGGCTGAGCCCGGGACAGATTGTCCGTCGCGCGGCCAGGGTGGCGTCGTAGCGTCCGGGTGTCCCGGTTCGACCATCCTCTGTGGAGGCTCCACCGATGAGCAGTGCCGCCCGCGTCGTCCGTCCCGCCGTTCCGTCCGGGCCGGGTGACCCGTCCGGCGAGGGGCTGCGGGAGATCCCGCTGCCGCCGTACGTGACCGGCGAGGACGCCCAGTTCGCGGTGCGCGCGGTGGTGGTGCACGCGCCGCGGCGCTGGTCCGGCGGGACGGTCTGCCGCAACGACGCCAGCCCGCACCCGTGCTGGCTGCACCGCTGGGGCCGGCAGGTGCTCACGCTGCGCGGGCTGCCGGCCGCCGAGATCGACGCGCTGATCGAGCGCGGCGATCCGACCGCGCAGCCGCACCCGCACCGGCCCGGCGCCTGACCCGTCGCCGCGGGCCCCGCCCTCCGGGACGGGACCCGCCGCGGCTCAGCAGGCGATCGGCTTCACCCAGGAGCACTCCAGGCCCTCCGGCACCCGCGGTGCCTCCGGCGCCGTCGGCACCGCCAGCCGCGCCGCGGTCGTCCCCTTCTCGGAGTACGCGGCCAGCGCGATCGCGATCTGGTCCTCCAGCCCCTTCACCGAGGAGGTCAGGTAGTTGTTGAGCACGATCGAGAAGGCCAGCAGATGGCCGTCGGCGTCGGTGACGTAGCCGGAGAGGCTGGACGCGCCGGTCAGACTGCCGGTCTTGGCGTGCACGTTGTTCGCGGCGGCCGTCCCGCGCATCCGGCTGCGCAGCGTCCCACCGACGAAGCGTTCGGCGTTGCCGGCGATCGGCAGGGCGGCGTACCAGTCGTCGAACCAGGGCTCGGCACGGACCGCGGCGAGCAGCGCGACGAACTCCGCCGGCGGGATCAGGTTGCGCCGGGAGAGGCCGGAGCCGTCCCGCTGGCGCAGCGTCCCGGTGTCCACACCGCTGTCGCCGACGTACTCGCCGATCGCGGCGAGGCCGGCCGACCAGGTGCCCGAGCCGGACAGGACCCGGCCGAGCTCCTTGGTCAGCACCTCGGCGTGGCCGTTGTTGGAGAGCTTGAGGAACGGCACCATCAGCTCGGCCAGCGGCATCGAGTCGTGCCGCGCGACCGGCTTCGCGTCCTCCGGGGTGGCCTGCCCGAGCACGGTCCGGCCGAGCACCCGGACGCCGTTCCGGAGCAGCGCGGCCCGGAAGATGTCGGCGGCGTAGCCGGTCGGCTCCCAGACCGTCATCCAGTCGCTCTCCGGCTCCTCGCCGACCGCGATCTGCCCGGTCACCACGATGGTGTTGCTGCCGTGCTCGCGTTCGAACGAGATCGTCGTCTCCCCGTCGGCGACCGTCTCGGCCCGGTTGTCGATCCGTAGGTAGCCGTTGGGTGGGGTCATCGTCACCACCGGCGGCGAGCCCGCGTCGGCCGACGGCGTGGCGTGCACGATCACCGTGCCGGCGTCGTAGTCGGTGTCTGGCGCCACGGTCAGCGCCGAGACCTGCGCGGCGTAGTAGTAGGACTCGTCGTCCCAGGTCCAGTCGGGACCCAGCCGGGTGCGGTCGTACCGGGTGTCGTCGGCGACCAGGTTCCCGCTCACCACCCGGACGCCCTGGGCCGCGACCTGGGCGGCCAGCGCGTCGTAGTCCTCGGCCAGCATGGTCGGGTCGCCGCCGCCGCGCAGGTACAGGTTGCCGGCGAGCAGGCCGGCCCGGCGCACGCCGGTGCCGGCGACGTCGGTGGTGAACCGGTGCCCCGGGCCGAGCAGTTCCAGTGCCGCGGTCGAGGTGAGCAGCTTGGTGTTGGAGGCCGGCACCAGCCGGCGGTCGCCGTTGCGCTGGTAGAGGGTCTGGCCGGTGGTGGTGTCCAGGACGACCACCCCGGCCTGCGCCCCGGCGAGGCGGGAGTCGGCCAGCACGGCGTCGATGGTGGCGTTGAGCCGGGTCTGGGCGGGGGTGGGCGCCTCGGCCGTGGCGGTGGGGGCGCCGGCGGTGGCCGCGGTGGCGGCCAGCGCCAGCACCGCGAGCGTCCGGGCAAAGAGACGACGATGCATGCGTCGATGCTGCCATGGAGATTTCTTCCGGGAAACCCTCTGCGGCGAAAGTTATTTCCGATCAGGCCGGCTGGGCGGCGCGGTCGTGGCGGCGGTCCGGGACGGAAACCCCTGCTCACCGCGCCGGTTACCCGCTCCGAACCGGACCATACCCGGTGCCGGCCGGCACGGTGTCGACTGACCGCGCTCTATTTGACGGATGCCCAGCCAGGGGGCACCGTAGGCCATGAGGGGCGTTTCAGCCTGCCCCGATTTGCACGGCGAAGACCGATTCGCCTTCCTGGGTCCGGGCCCGGCCCGCGCGGCCGCGCCGACCCGCCGAGATCCCAGACAGCCACGAGGAGTTCCGCCATGCTGACCATGACCGACAACGCCGTCCTGGTGATCCACGACCTCGCCGTCCAGCAGGGCGTCGGCGAGGACGGCGGGCTGCGCATCGCGGCCGACACCGACGCCGGCTCGCTCTCCATCGAGCTGGTGCCGCAGCCGGCGCAGGGCGACCAGGTGATCGCCAACCAGGGCGCCCGGATCTTCCTTGACACCGACGCCGCCGAGCTGCTCAACGACACCTCCGTCGACGCGACCGTGGACGACGAGGGGATCGTGCAGTTCGGCTTCACCGAGAAGGAGTGAGCGGCGCGGCTCAGCCCGCGCGGCGGGTCTCCCCGCCCCGGTGCGGCCGGCCGGACCGTCCCCGCTCGGGGGCGTCCTGGCCGGCGCCCCAGTGCCCCGGCCGCTGACCCCGGTCCGGCCGGAGCAGCGTGCCCAGCACGTACGCCAGATGGTGCGACGTGCTCCACGCCGCCCAGTTGCTCGCCGAGCCGGCGCCCGCCCCGCGCCGGGCCCGGCGCAGGATCTCGTGGTCGCCCCACGAGAAGGCCGCTCCGGCCGTCGGCCAGTGCGGGGCCGCCACCAGCGTCCGGCACAGGTCGGCGAAGCGGTCGTCGCCGCGACCGCCCCGCCGGGACCAGCGGTAGACCCACCAGGCCCCGTCGGCCGTGTAGCGCAGTGTCGGCAGCCGGTCGCCGGGAGCGTCCGCCCCGGGCGCCGCGGAGCCGACCGCGTAGTCGCCGTACCCCACGCCCAGGTCGGCCAGCCGCTGCCAGAGCTGCCAGTCGAAGCGGTCGAGGCGTACCGGCTCGTCGGTGGGGAGGCGGGCCAGAGTCGGTGGCATCCCGCCGGCCGCCACGGTCACCGAGCGCCAGGCGTGCCGCCGGGCCCAGTCCAGCAGCCGGCGGATCCGGGGCTCCGCCAACCGCACGTCCGCCGGGCAGCAGACGTCGCCCGCGTCGACGAGCAGGTCGCACTGCTCCGGGACCAGCCGGGCGAGCCGCCAGACCCGCTCCACCGCCGTCGTCGTCGCGTCCGGGCCCGCCCGGTCCTGCCCGGTCCGCAGCCGGACCACCGCCCGCCCGGCGTACGCCCGCGCGGCCACGCCGTGCGCCACCAGCCGTCGGTCGCTCTCGGCGAGCCTGACCACCGGCACCAGGGGTACGCCCCAGCGGACCAGCTCGCTCTCCGGAGCGTCCGGCAGGGCGGAGACGTCGACGGACGGGAGCAGCCCGGCCGGCAGCCGGCCGAGGATGTCCACGGTGCTCGGATCGACCACGCAGACGTCGAGGACCGGAGTGAGCAGCGGAGCGGCGGCGTCGTCGAGATGGGCCAGTGCCTCCAGCTCACCCCGCCGACCGGCCAGAATGGGGCGGTAGACCGGTTCCGCCGCCCGACCCCCGTGGGCGGGCACCATACTTCAGCGTAGCGAGACATCGGCGCGTATCACAGGTTTTCCGGCTTCAGGGAGCCGGTAGGCGGTTCCGCGCGCCTGTCGACAAGGAATTCCCTGTCGACCTTGCGGACCCGCACACCGGATCGCGCCAGGACCGCGCTTCGGGGTCCGGACAGACCTGGTCTGTCCGGACCCCGAAAGGCGGGAGGTGCTCGCTCAGTCGTCGCTGCCGGCGCGGTCGCCGCCGTGGTCGTCGGCGCCGGTGTCGTCGCTGCCGGCGCGGTCGCCGCCGTGGTCGTCGGCGCCGGTGTCGTCGCTGCCGGTGCGGTCGCCGCCGTGGTCGTCGGTCCGGGTGCAGGTGCCGTCGCCGCTGTGGTCGTCCGCCCGCTTCCGCTCGATCTCGACCACGGCGCCGTTGGCCCGGTCGACCTTGACCTCGAGCAGGATGCCGCCCTTGCCAATCTTGACGCTCCACACCGGACGGACATGCTCCCGCTCGGCCTCGATCTCCACGATCCGGCCGCCGCCGGCCCGGGCCAGCGCGATCTGCCCGGCCTGCTTCCGGCTCACCGTCCCGTCGGCCGCCCCGGCGGACGCGGTGCTGGTCGGCGTCGCCCGACCCGTCGAGTCGTCGTCCGGCGCGGGGTTGTCGTCGGTCGTCTGGCCGACCGTCGCGGCGGCCCGCGCGGCACCGCGGGCCTCCTGCCCGACAGTGTCACGCCGAGCGCGGCACCCGTGACCGCCAGCACGGCGGCACCGCCGGCCGCGGCCAGGACCAGGGAAGTTCGTCGCATCATCGCCACCTTTCCTCGGTTGTCCTGTCGAGGATCGGTCGGGAGTGGATAGCGGCGCGCTGCCCGGGGGCGAAGCCCCGGTTAAGACCGCGGTGGCCCGAGCCGGAGCAGCACCAGCGCACCACCCTCGGGCCCGGTGTGCCGCTCCAGCCGGCCGCCACTGGTCCGGGCGGCCCGGTCGGCGATGTCCAGCCCGAGCCCGGTCGAGCCGGCCCGGCTGGCACCCCGCCGCACGGCTCCGGGCGGCATCCCCGGCCCGGAGTCGGCAACGGTCAGCACCACCTGATCCGCGTCCCGGCCGAGCCGTACCGTGAACGGCGTTCCGTCCGGCGTGTGCGCGAAGACGTTGCCCAGCAACGCGTCCACCGCCGCGGCCAGCTCGTCGATGGCCACCGCCACCGGCAACGGACCGACGGCGAGGTCGAGGGTGACGCTGCGGCCGGTGTCCTCGGCGAGCACCGACCAGAACGCCACGCGCTCGCCGACCACCTCCGCGGCATCACAACGGGCCGTGCCGTCCGGGTACGAGCTGCGCCAGCGCGCCTGCCGGATGAGGCCGGTGACCGCCCGCTCGAGGCCGTCCACCGCCGAGGTCAGCCGGGCCGCGTCGGCCGGGTCGCGCAGCGATTCGGCCTCCAACCGCAGCGCGGTCAACGGGGTGCGGAGCCGGTGTGACAGATCCGCCACCTGCTCGCGCTCCTCGCGCAGCAGCACCTGGATCCGTTCGGCCAGGTGGTTGAGCGCGCCGGCGACCTCTCGCAGCTCGGCCGGCCCGGCCGGGGCGACCCGGGCGTCGAGTTCGGCGTTGGCGAGCCGGTGGGAGACCCGGGACAGCTCGGTGATCGGGCGGACCAGCGTGCGTGCCAGCCGGTCGGCGACGACCAGGCCGACGAGCACCAGCAGCACGCCGAGCAGTGCCAGCAGCAGCCAGGCCCGGGTCACCCCGGCGGTGAGTTCCGACCGGGGAACCATGGTGCGGATCACCCCCGTGCCGTCCGGCCGGCCCTGAACCGCGATGACCACCTCGCGGCCGCCGTCCGACTCCGCGGTCAGGCTCTGGCCGTGGGCGGCGAGGGCCACCGCGGGCGTACGCGGCACCGGCGCGCCGAGCACGGTGCCGTCGGGCAGGAACACGCTGACCGGCCGCCCCGAGTCGGCGGTGAGCTGCTCGACGGTGAGCCGGATGGTGTCCGGGTCGGCCGTGCCGACCACCGGCACCAGGCTCTGCGCGTCGGCGGTGGCCCGGACGGTCGCCCGGTCCGCGGCGACGGTGCGGACCAGCAGCGCCAGCGGCACGAGGAACGCGGTCAGGACGAGCACGCTGACGGCGGCGGCGAGCAGCGCCAGCCGGCTCCTCACCGGTCGGCCCCGGGGGCCTCCAGCCGCACCCCGACCCCGCGGACGGTGTGCAGGTAGCGCGGCTCCTGAGCGCTCTCGCCCAGCTTGCGGCGCAGCCAGGACAGGTGCACGTCGACGGTCTTGTCGGCCCCGCCGTACGGGATCCGCCAGACCTCGGTGAGCAGCTCCCGCTTGGTGACCACCTGCCCCGGCCGGCTGGCCAGGTGGTGCAGCAGGTCGAACTCGCGCGGGGTCAGCTCGACCGGGACCGCGTCCAGGCTCACCTGCCGGGACCGCGGGTCGATCCGCAGCCCGCCGACCACCAGCGTCGGGTCCCCGCCCCCGGCGTCGTCGGCCGACCGGCGCAGCACGGCCCGGGCCCGGGCGTCCAGCTGCGCCGCGGTGAACGGTTTCACCAGGTAGTCGTCGGCCCCGGCGTCGAGCATCCGGACGATCTCGGTCTCGTCGTCCCGGGCGGTGGCCACGATGACCGGCACCGAGCTGACCGCACGCAACATCCGCAGCAGCTCCCGACCGTCCAGATCGGGCAGTCCCAGGTCGAGCACGACGAGGTCGGGCCGGTCGTCGAGGGCGTCGCGGAGCCCGGTCATCGCGGTCGAGGCCGCGGCCACCGCGTGGCCGCGCTCCCGCAGCGCCCGGATCAACGGGGTACGGATGGTCAGGTCGTCCTCGATGAGCAGCAGCCGGGCCACAACTGGCAGGTTAGACCCGGTGGGCGTCCGGGCCGGTGCTCCTTAACCCGCCCTTAGCGTTCCCCGGTGCCCGGCTCAACCTTTCGTCGGGGACACTCGCTGCATGGGCCGTCGTCCGATCCTCGCCGCCGTCGGGTGGCTGGCCACCACCGTCGCCGCCACGCTCGTCGGGCTGGGCGCGATCCAGCTGGTCGGGGAGGGCATCGCCGGGACCCCGGGCGGGGTACGCGCCCAGCATGAGATCGAGCGCGCGCTCGCGTCCCCGGCGCCGGCACCCGTCGTGCCGACCGCCGACCCGACCGGGAGCCCGACGCCCAGTGCCGCCCCGACGCCGAGCCGTACTCCGGCCCGGGCCGGGGCCCGGCGGGGTTTCGCCACTCCGGGTGGCACCGTGGTGGTGGAGTGCGGGCCGGCGGGGGCCCGCCTGGTCTCCTGGTCGCCGGCCCAGGGCTACGGCGTGAAGGACGTCGACCGGGGGCCGGACGAGCACGTCGAGGTCAAGTTCGTCGGTGCCGAGGGCGAGCACGAGCTGAAGGTGCGCTGCGTCGGGGGGAAACCGGTGGCTGCCGCCCACGGCTGACCTCCCGACCGGCCGGACCGGCATCCCGAGCCGCACAGCCGAGCGCACGGCGCCGCTCGACCTCGGTCGTAACGTCGCCGCGCTCTGGCCGTCTCCCACCACCGCAGCCGTACGGCGGTACGACAGCGGGGACCTGGCTCGACCGGTCGGTCCGTGCACCGGTCTTGGTATTCCAGATGCCCGTCCTGAGGGGATGCAAACCACGGAGCAGTGGGGAATTCCACCATCTGCGCGTCCCGGCGTGACCGCGGGCCCGACCGGGTATGTCGGCGCCATGGAGCATTTCACGATCGCGACCGTCGCCGAGAAGAGCCCGGACTTCCGCCGGGTGCTCTGGACCGGGGAGCACACCCAGCTGGTGATCATGACGATCCCGCCGGGCGGGGAGATCGGCGAGGAGGTCCACGAGGACATCGACCAGATCCTGACCTTCGTCAGCGGCACCGGCGAGGCCCGCGTGGCCGGTGAGAAGAAGGAGGTCGTCTCCGGCGACCTGGTGGTCGTACCGGCCGGCACGAAGCACAACTTCGTCAACACCGGCCCCAACCCGCTGGTCCTCTACACCGTCTACGGTCCGCCCGAGCACGCCGACCAGGCCGTGCACCGGACCAAGGAGGAGGCCGACGCGGCGGAGGCGGCCGGCCAGGACGAGCCGCCGACCGCCTGAGTGGCGTGGTCTGAAGGCGACGGGTCCGGGTACCCGGGGCGGGTGGATCAGCCGGCGATCTCCGACTACGGGTTCCTCTCCGACTGCCGCTCCGGGGCCCTGGTCGGGCGGGACGGGTCGGTCGACTGGTGGTGCCCCGACCGGTTCGACGCCCCCTCGGTCTTCGGGCGGCTGCTCGACCCGGACGCCGGCCACTGGCGGATCGCGCCGCTCGCCGCGAGCCGGGTGGAGCGGGCGTACCGGCCGGACACGCTGGTGCTGCGCACCGTCCACCACACCCCCGAGGGGAGCGTCGCGGTCACCGACGCGCTCGCCGCCGAGCTGGGCGCCCGCAGCCACCAGCTGGGGATGAACTCCCCGGCGGTGCTGCTCCGGGTGGTCGAGGGGCTGACCGGTCGGGTCCGGATGCACCTCGACTTCGCGCCCCGACCGGAGTACGGGCTGCTCACCCCGTACCTGCACGAGCAGCCGGACGGCGGGGTGCTGGCCGCCTGCGGACCGGTGCAGCTGGTGCTGCGCGGGGACGGGCAGGCGTTGCGCGTCGACGGGGACCGGGTCGCGCACACCTTCGAGGTCGCTGCCGGCCAGACGGTCGGCTTCGACCTGGCGTACGCCCCGGTCTACGGGGCCCCGCCGGCCCGGCTCGACCCGGTCACCACGCTCGCCGACACGGTGCAGGCGTGGGAGGGGTACCGGGAGATCCACACGTACCCCGGCCGCTACCCGGACCTGGTCCGGCACAGCGCCACCGTGCTCACCGGCCTGACGTACACCCGTAGCGGCGCGGTCGCCGCGGCGCTCACCACGTCGTTGCCGGAAGAGATCGGCGGTGACCGCAACTACGACTACCGCTACTCCTGGCTGCGCGACTTCGCAGCGACCATTCGCGCCTTTTGGGTGGCGGCCTGCCCGCACGAGGCGTCCCGCCTCTTCGCCTGGGTGACCCGCTCCATCGGGCGGGTGGGCGAGGATCCGGTGCCAGTGCTCTTCGGTCTGGAAGGGGAGCGGGACATCTCCGAGCACGAGGTGCAGCACCTGCGCGGCTACCTGGACAGCCGACCCGTGCGGTTCGGCAACGACGCCTGGCGGCAGCGGCAGCTCGACGTGCCCGGCGAGGTGATCTCGGCGGTCTGGCGGATGCGCCACTACCTCGGCGACACCTTCGATGAGGAGCTGCGAGAGATGGTCCTCGGGCTGACCGAGCAGGTGGCCCGCACCTGGCAGCTGCCCGACCACGGCGCATGGGAGATCCGTGGCGCCGAGCGGCACTACCTGTCGTCGAAGGTGTTCTGCTGGACGGCGATGAACCGCGCGGTGGAGCTGGCCCCCCGGCTGGGCGATCGGGCAGACCCGCGCCGCTGGGCGGCCATCCGCGACGAGATCCGGGCCAGCATCCTGCGCGAGGGCTGGAACGAGCGCATCGGCGCATTCACCGGTGCCTTCGGCTCGCCCGAGCTGGACGCCTCGGCACTCTACCTGCCGGTGGTGCACTTCCTGCCGGCCAGCGACCCGCGGATGCGCTCCACCATCGAAGTCGTCGAGCGTGAGCTGGGCACCGAGGATGGCCTGGTCCGCCGCTGGGACAGCGACCCGGCGGGCTTCCTGCCTTGCTCGTTCTGGCTGGTCGAGTGCCTGGCGATGGCCGGCGAGCGGGACCGGGCCGAGGCGCTCTTCGAGCGGGTGATCGGCCACGCCAACGACGTCGGGCTGCTCAGCGAGCAGATCGACCTGGCCACCGGCGCGCAGCTCGGCAACATGCCGCAGGCGCTTTCCCACATCGGCCTGGTCGCCGCCGCCTGGCGGTTATCGGATCCCGCCACCGACTGAGCGAGCGGGATCCCGCGCCCACCGTCGGCGCCCCGTGGACCCCGCGGTCCGCGGGGCGCTCTCACAGCACCGGCACGCCGGACACGTCCACCGTCTCCGGGTACTTCAGCCCCGCGCCGGTGTTCAGCACCACCACCCGCTCGCCGGCCCGGATCCAGCCGCCGGCCCGCAGGTGCCGGGCCGCCGACAGGCAGGCCGCCCCCTCCGGGCAGAGCAGCAGCCCCTCCCGAGCGGCGAAGTCCCGCAGGTCGGCCAGGATCTCCGCGTCGTCCACCGCGATCGCGGTCCCGCTGCTCTCCCGCAGCGCGTCCAGGATCAGCTCGTCGCCCAGCGGCGACGGCACGGTGATGCCGAAGGCCACGGTGTGCGCGTCCGCCCACGGGGTCGCCCGCGACTCCCCGGCGGCGAACGCCCGGACGATCGGCGCGCAGCCGGTGGACTGCACCGCCACCAGGCGGGGCAGCTTGTCCTCCACCCAGCCCAGCTCGCGCAGCTCGTGCAGCGCCTTGTGGATGCCGATCAGCCCGACCCCGCCCCCGGTCGGATAGATGATCACGTCGGGCACCTGCCAGCCGAGCTGCTCGACGATCTCGTACCCCATGGTCTTCTTGCCTTCCAGGCGGTACGGCTCGCGCAGCGTGCCGGCGTCGAAGATCCGCCCGCCCGACTCGGCGACCAGCCGGGCCACCCACCGGCCGGCGTCGCTGATCAGGCCGTCGACCAGCCGCAGGTCGGCCCCGGCGGCCAGGCACTCGCGGCGGCAGATGGTCGGCGCGTCGAGCGGCATGGCGATGGTCGCGCCCATCCCGGCGCGGGCCGCGTACGTCGCCCAGGCCGCTCCGGCGTTGCCGTTGGTGGGCATGGCGATCCGCTCGACGCCCAGCTCCCGGGCCCGGCTCACCCCCACCGCCGCGCCGCGGGCCTTGAACGACCCGGTCGGGGTGAGCCCCTCGTCCTTGACGATCAGGTCCGGGATGCCGATCTCCGCGCCGTACGCCGGCGCGCGCAGCAGCGGTGTCCAGCCCTCGCCGAGCGTGGTGACGAACCGGGCGTCGGCCACCGGCAGCAGCTCCCGGTAGCGCCAGAGATCCGCCGGGCGGAGCCCGAACTGTTCCGGGGTCACCGAGGCGGCCACCGCGGCCAGGTCGTAGCGGGCCAGCAGCGGGGAGCCGCAGTCGCAGAGGTTCTGCAACTTGTCCGCCGGGCGCTCCGCACCGCAGCGCGGGCACTCCAGGTGCGTCAGGTGCACGATGCTCCTCAGCTCGTGTCGATGCTCAGCCAGCGTCGGCTGGGCCGACCCGGCTCGTACGGGGAGTCGAGCCGCTTGGCCACCACCCCCGGGAGCCCCTGTTCACGGGCGGTCCGCAGGGCGTCCGCGCCGACACCCGGGAACCACGGCGGAGTCTGCCAGTGCGGGCCGGTGAGCGCCAGACCGTCGAGCAGCTCCCGGCGCTGCGCGTACGGCACGTCGGTGCTGGTCACGCCCTCCAGCCAGAGCAGGTCGAAGACCAGGAACTGAGCGTCCGGGCCGCCCCGGCCGGTCGGCGGCTTCACCCGGCCGGCGGCGTCGATCCGGACCAGCACACCGTCCAGCACCGCCTCCGTCGGCGCCAGCACCTCCGCCATCTCCCGCAGCCACGGGTACGTTCCGGTGATCTCCTCGTCGGTCTCCGACAGCAGCCGCAGCCGGCCGCCGGAGACGTACGCCATCGCCCGGACCCCGTCCCAGCGCAGCTCGTACCCCCAGGCCTCCTCGTCCTTCGGCAGCCGCCGGGCCTTCGTCGGGCGCATCGGGCGGACCAGCTCCGGCATGCTCGTCCAGCCCGGCGGCGGGGGATCGGTCCGGCGGATCATCCAGTCCCGACCGCCGGTGGCGAAGAGCGCGTAGCGGCCCTTCGTCCGCTTCCCGTCGAGCATCACCTCGTCGTCGCGCCACTTCTCCGCCCGGTACGTCCCGGTGTCGTGGATGGTCATCCGCCCGCCGCCGTACTCACCGGCCGGGATCTCGCCGTGGAAGGTGAGGTACTCCATCGGGTGGTCCTCGGTGTGCACGGCCAGGTGGTTGCGGCCGGGCTCGCGGGGCAGGCCGCGCGGCACCGCCCAGGAGGCCAGCACCCCGTGCTCCAGCCGCAGGTCCCAGTGCAGCCGGCGGGCGTGGTGCTGCTGGATGACGAACCGGGCCTTGGCGCGGCCCGCCCGCGCCGGCTGCGGGGTCCGCTCCGGCACCGGTTCGGGGGTACGCTTCGCGTCCCTCCGCCGCCGGTACTCCTCCAGCCGGTCCGCCATCCCCGCATTCTGCGGCACCCGGGGTCCGCTCGCAGCGCGCCACCGGGGCGATTCATCCCCGCTCCGCCTCCCCGTGGGCGGTTGTGCCGTTCCGGACCCGACCCTGCACAACCGTCCCGATCCCGTCGGCCGGGCCGCTGTCGGCGGGTCGTCGGCATGCCGGCCGTGATCAGGGGTAGAACAGCCGCCATGACCAGCGCTGAACAGCCCACCGTCCCGCTCGCCGGCGACGTCCGGATGCCGCTGCTCGGCTTCGGCACCTGGCAGGCCACCGGCGAGGCCGGCTACCAGGCGGTGCTCGCCGCCCTCGACGCCGGCTACCGCCACATCGACACGGCGACGATGTACGGCAACGAGGCGGAGGTCGGCCGGGCGATCAAGGAGAGCGACCTGCGCCGGGAGGACATCTTCGTCACCACGAAGCTGCCGCCGGACCGGGTGGGCCGGGAGCGGGAGACGATCGAAGCAAGCCTGCGCGCCCTCGACACCGACCACCTCGACCTGTGGCTGATCCACTGGCCGCCGTCCTCGCCGGGCGACAGCCTCCCGGTCTGGCGGGAGCTGCTCGCCGCCCGGGACGAGGGACTGACCCGAACGGTCGGGGTGAGCAACTACAGCATCAGTCAGATCGACGAGCTGATCCAGGCCACCGAGGAGATTCCGGCGGTCAACCAGATCCGCTGGAGCCCCTCGCTGTACGAGCGGCAGACGCATGCCGCCCACCGGGACCGGGGAGTGGTGCTGGAGGGCTACAGCCCGTTCAAGACCAGCGACCTGTCCCACCCGGTGCTGGTGCGGATCGCCCAGGCGCACAATGTCTCCCCGGCGCAGGTGGTGCTCCGCTGGCACATCGACCACGAGATCGTGGTGATCCCGAAGTCGGTCACCCCGGACCGGATCCGGGCCAACGCGGACATCTTCGGGTTCTCACTGACCGCCGAGGAGATGCGCGACATCGACGCCCTGGGCCGCTGACCCGGGGAGTCGGCGGGCCGCCCGGTCGGGCCGCCGCTCGCGCGGGGCTCGGGCCGTCCCCGGCACGGCCGTCCGGTCGGTCACACCTTGGCCGACCTGCCGTGTCTCGTCGCCGGCTGGGGTGAAAATCCCGGCGGTGGTGTCGTCGCGGCGCGCCGACGAGTGACCGCGGCAGGGCCGATGGGCCCTACCCCCCGTCAGTCGCGGCGAGTAGTGTCTTGCCTCCAACGCGTGCCGAACCCCTCCGGAGGCGTACACCACGATGGGTGGCTCCCCCCTGCGCATCCTCGTCGTCGGCGCGGGCATCGCCGGCCTGGCCGTGGCCCGGGCGCTGCGGCTCGCGGGGCTCCGGCCCGACGTCACCGAGAAACTGCCCCCCACCGAGCTGGTCGACACCGGCCTCTACCTGCCCGGCAACGCCGCGCGGGCGCTGCGCCGGCTCGACCTCGACGGACCGGTCCGCCCACTCGGCCAGGTGATCCACCGGCAGCGCTTCCTGGACGCGTCCGGCGCGCCGCTCTGCGAGGTCGACCTCGACGCCCTCTGGGCCGGGGTCGGGGAGTGCCGGGCACTGCCCCGCGCCGAACTGCACCGGGTGCTGCTCACCGGCGCCGGCGGCGCCGTCCGGCACGGCGCCGAGATCAGCACCGTCGAACCGCTGCCCGGCGGGGTCGCCGTCGGCTTCACCGACGGCACCACCGGGGAGTACGAACTGGTGATCGGCGCCGACGGGCCGCGCTCGGCGGTCCGCACCCTCGCCGCCCTCGGCGGCCCGCCCCGGCCCGCCGGGCAGGTGGTCTACCGCAGCGTGGTGCGCGGCGGGCCACGGATCACCGACTGGACGGCCCTGCTCGGCCAGCGGTCCGGCTTCCTGCTGGTGCCGATCGGCGCCGGGCGGCTGTACTGCTACGCCGACGAGGCCGGCACCGTCCCACCGGCCGACCCGCCGGCCCGGCTGCGGGAACTCTTCGCCGGCTACGGCGGCCCGGTGCCCGAGGTGCTGTCCGCCCTCGAACAGGTGCACGTCGGCGTCACCGAGGAGGTGGAACTGGGTCGCTGGTTCCACGGCCGGGTGCTGCTCATCGGTGACGCCGCCCACGCCACCGCGCCGACCCTCTCCCAGGGCGCCGCCATGGCCCTCGAGGACGCCGTCGTGCTCGCCGAGTCGCTGAAGGCGGCCGGCAGCGTCGAAGCCGCGCTGCTGGCGTACGAGAGCCGGCGGCGGCCGCGTACCCGATGGGTGCGGGACCGGACCCGGGACCGCAACCGGACCCGCGACGTTCCGCCGGCGCTGCGCGACCCGCTGCTGCGCGGGCGCGGCGGACGGATCTTCCAGGAGCACTACCGGTTGCTGGTCGACCCGCTCTGAGCGTCGGCGCGGCGGCGGGTGATCGTAGCCCGCCACCCCACGCGGCGAGGCCACCTGCCGGGGACTATCCTCCTTGCGGATGACGGCTCGCAGACACAGCGCGCGCCGAGCGGGACAACCGAGAACCGGAGGCCACTCGTGACCACCGTCGCACCCAAGCCGGTCGTGACCCGGCCCTGGCCGGTCCGAGAGCCGGTCAAGGGGTCGGCAATCGCGCGGCTGCTGCGCACCACGGACGCGAAGCAGATCGGGATCATGTACATGGTCACCGCGTTCGCGTTCTTCATGATCGGTGGCCTGATGGCCCTGATCATGCGCGCCGAGCTGGCGCGGCCGGGCCTGCAGTTCCTGTCGCCCGAGCAGTACAACCAGCTCTTCACCATGCACGGCACGATCATGCTGCTGTTCTTCGCGACGCCGATCGTGTTCGCCTTCGCGAACTACGTGGTGCCGCTGCAGATCGGCGCGCCGGACGTGTCGTTCCCCCGGCTGAACGCCTTCGCCTACTGGCTCTACCTGTTCGGCGGGACGATGGCCGTGGCGGGCTTCATCAGCCCCGGTGGCGCGGCCGACTTCGGCTGGACGGCGTACACCCCGCTGAGCAGCGTCGAGCACTCGCCCGGCGTCGGCGCGAACATGTGGGTGGTCGGCCTGGCCATCTCCGGTCTGGGCACCATCCTCGGCGCGGTCAACCTGATCACCACGATCCTGACCCTGCGCGCCCCCGGCATGACCATGTTCCGGATGCCGATCTTCACCTGGAACATGCTGGTCACCAGCCTGCTGGCGATCCTGGTCTTCCCGCTGCTCGCCGCCGCGCTCTTCGCGCTCGCCGCGGACCGCCTGGTCGGTGCCCACGTGTACGACCCCGCCACCGGCGGCCCGATGCTGTGGCAGCACCTGTTCTGGTTCTTCGGGCACCCCGAGGTCTACATCGTGGCGCTGCCGTTCTTCGGCATCATCACCGAGATCATCCCGGTCTTCTCCCGGAAGCCGATCTTCGGCTACAAGGGTCTGGTCGCCGCCACCATCTCGATCGCCGCCCTGTCGATGAGCGTCTGGGCGCACCACATGTTCGCCACCGGCCAGGTGCTGCTGCCGTTCTTCAGCTTCCTGAGCTACCTGATCGCCGTGCCGACCGGCATGAAGTTCTTCAACTGGATCGGCACCATGTGGCGGGGGCAGATCACCTTCGAGACGCCGATGCTCTGGGCGGTCGGCTTCCTGGTGACCTTCCTCTTCGGTGGTCTGACCGGTGTGCTGCTCGCCAGCCCGCCGCTCGACTTCCACCTGCACGACTCGTACTTCGTGGTGGCGCACTTCCACTACGTGCTCTTCGGGACCATCGTGTTCGCGGTCTTCGCCGGCATCTACTTCTGGTTTCCGAAGATGTTCGGCCGGATGCTCGACGAGCGGCTCGGCAAGGTGCACTTCTGGCTGACCATGATCGGCTTCCACACCACGTTCCTGATTCAGCACTGGCTCGGCGCCGAGGGCATGCCGCGTCGGTACGCCGACTACCTGCCCGGCGACGGCTTCACCACGCTGAACACGATCTCCACGATCGGCGCGTTCATCACCGGTATCTCGACCCTGCCGTTCATCTGGAACTGCTGGAAGTCGTACAAGACCGGCCCGGTGGTCGAGGTCGACGATCCGTGGGGCCACGGCAACTCGCTCGAGTGGGCCACCAGCTCGCCGCCGCCGCTGCGCAACTTCGACCGGATGCCGCGGATCCGCTCCGAGCGCCCCGCGTTCGACGCCAAGTTCCCGGAGCTGGCCGCCGGCCAGAGCATCGCCGGCCCGCCGGAGGGTGGCGCCAAGCCGCTGACCAGCGAGTCCAACGGTGGCGCCAGCTACCAGGAGGACACCGCCGGCAACCTCGACCAGCGCTGACCCGCTGAACACCGCGCCTCGGGCGCCGCACCCCTGATCAGAGGGGTACGGCGCCCGTCGCCGTTTCCGCGCCGGGTCCCGGAGTCTCGGTCCCGGCTCCCGGCTCCCGGCTCGCCGGTCAACCCGGCTCCCGACCTAGGTTGAGGGCGGCTCGGCGGTCGCTCCCGGCATGGGCTCCGCGGGTCGCAGCGGTCGCCGCCCCAGCTCCGGGTGCGCCCAGCGGCGACGCCGACCAGCCATGGTGGCAGCGCGCGGTGCAGCGGGTGTTTAAGGCGATCGGTGGGCGGGTGCAGCGGATGTCCCGACGACCGGTGGGCGCTCTACGGGAGCGACCAAACACCGTAGCGCCCGCGGATGCGGCAACGTTCACGAGCGATATCACTGCCAGGCATATTTACGACTCTCAGGCATATCGCTTCTCGGGCAGCCCGGCGCCGAACGGGCGGGCTGGAGCGGGACGGCCCGAGTGGACATCACGGCGTGACCGCCGGGCCGGGCAGGTCAGCCCGGGCGGGCTGGGCCTGGCGGGCGGGCCGGGCTGGCCGGGCGGGCTGGGCCTAGCGGGCTGGCCGGGCGTGGCGGGCGGGTGGCGGCCGGGGCGGGCGGGTGACCGGGCATGGGCGGGCGTCCGTGGCCGACCGCAACTTCCGGGAAGTTGGGGCTTCCGGGCGGTTCGAAGCCGCCACTTCCCGGAAGTCGTGCGATCAGCCGCCGGGCGTCGCGGCGGTGGGCGGGAGTGGCCGGTCCCGGGGTCGTCGGCGGGCAGGGGTGAGGGGCCGGACCGGCGACCGCGGGAACGGACGGTGGGTCAGGTGGTGGCGGCGGCCAGCTCGGCGGGGGCGGCCTCGCCGAGGGTCTCCCGGCGGTGGCGCAGCTCGACGGGGAGCACGACGAGGGCGACCAGCGCGCCGATGGCGCCGGTGACCGCGAAGCCCCAGAGGGGCGCCGAGGCGTCGATCACCGCGCCGGCGAGCGGGGCGCCGACCGCGATGCCGACGGTGACCGCGGAGCCGTGCAGGCCCATCGCCTCGCCGCGTACGCCGGCGGGGGCGAGCCGGCTCACCGCGTCGGAGGTGGCGGCGATGGTCGGGGCGCAGAGCGCCCCGGCCGGGACGAGTGCCAGGCAGAGCAGCCACCAGTGCGAACCGCCCAGCCCGACCGGGATGGTGCAGAGGCTGAGCGCGGCCATCAGCGCCAGCGGCGAGAACGATCGGCTGACCGCCCCGTACGCGAAGCCGCCGACCAGCGACGCGACCGCCCACATGGCCAGCACCACGCCGGTCCAGCCGACCTCGCCGCTGGCCCGCAGCACGGCGACCACCGCGACGTCGGTGCCGCCGAGCACCAGGGTGGCGGCGAGGCTCACCGCCAGCACGGCGAGCAGCCGGGGCGTGAGCCATTCGCGGCGGGACACCTTCCGGTGCGGGCCCGCCGGCTCGTCGGCGCTGCGGGTGGGCGGGTTCAACAGCCAGAACGCGACGCCGGAGGCGACGATCCCGGCGCCGACCGCCCAGAGGGTGGTGCGCGGGGAGATGGCGGTGGCCAGCGCCACGGCCAGCGCCGGGCCGACCATGAACGACAGCTCGACCGACATCGAGTCCAGCGCGTACGCCGGGCGGCGGTGCTCGGCCGGGACCAGCGCGGCCACCGACTGGCGGACCACCGAGAAGACCGGCAGGGCGAGCAGCCCGGCCAGGAACGCGGCCGGCAGCAGCACCGGGTAGGACAGCGTGGGGGCGCTGGCCCAGAAGACCGCCTCGGCGACGGTGGTCAGGGCGAGCACCGGTCGCAGGCCGCGCCGGTCCACCAGCCGGCCGAGCAGCGGCGAGCCCAGCGCGGCGCCGACGGTCGACGCGGCGCCGACCAGGCCGGCCGCGCCGTATCCCCGGCCGAGGTCGAGCACGACGTAGAAGGTGAGCGTCACCCCGGTCGCGGTGAGCGGGATGCGCGCCAGCACCGACACCAGCAGCAGCGACCGGAGACCGGGCAGGGCGAGTGCCTGCCGGTAAGGCTTCAAGTTCACGACGGTCCGTACCTCCGGCGCCATCCTCGACGCCGGGTACGACAGTCGCAAGCGATTACCTGGTCAAGCGGCCCTGATCACAGGCTTCCCGAGCATGGTGACCCCGGCGCCGTCCATCGCCCGCAGCGCGATGTCGAGGGTCACCGGCGCGACCGCGGCGGTGAGGTCCAGCAGCACGGTGGTCCCGAAGCCCTCCCGGGCCGCGTCCAACGCGGTGGCCCGGACGCAGTGGTCGGTGGCGATGCCGACCAGGTCGACCCGGTCCACCCCCCGCGCCCGCAGCCAGTCCGCCAGGCACTCACCGTCGTCCGCGTGCCCCTCGAAGCCCGAGTACGCGGCCGCGTGCTCGCCCTTGTGGAAGATCGCCTCCACCCGCCCGGTCTCCAGGTCGGGGTGGAACTCGGAGCCGGCGGTGCCGACCACGCAGTGCCGTGGCCAGGAGTCGACGTAGTCCGGTGGGTCACCGAAGTGCGCCCCGGGGTCGACGTGGTAGTCCTTGGTGGCGACCACGTGGTCCCACCGGTCCGGCTCGGCGGCGAGCAGCCGGGAGATGCCGGCTGCCACGCCGGCCCCGCCGGCCACCGCGAGGGAGCCACCCTCGCAGAAGTCGTTCTGCACGTCCACGATGATCAGCGCGTTGCTCACCGGAACACTCCTTCGTCAGGTCGCGGGTACGACGGTCACCGGGACGGCCGGGTCGCCGCCGGAAAGCTTCAGGCCCTCCCACGGGATGGAGATCAGGCACTCCCGCAGGTGCTCCCGCGACTCGTCCAGCGTCGGCAGCGCCACCGGCTCGCCGTCGACCACGAACGAGCGCTGGAGGAGCCGGTCGTTCGGGTGCCGGTCCGGTACGCCCTGCGGCACGATGATCTCCTCGGTGGCGGTGCCGGTCGGCTTGTGCCGGCGTACCGCCACCTTCCGGCCGCCGATGGTGGCCTTGTGCTCGGAGCGCTTGACCACCGGTCGCCCGTCCACCTCGACCAGTTTGTAGACCAGGCCGGCGGTGGGCGCGCCGGAGCCGGTCACCACGGCGGTGCCGGCGCCGTACATGTCGACCGGCTCGGCGGCGAGCGAGGCGATCGAGTACTCGTCGAGGTCGCCCGAGACGATGATCTTGGTTTCGGTGGCGCCGAGCGAGTCGAGCAGTTCCCGGGACTGCTGGGCGATCACCGCCAGGTCGCCGGAGTCGATCCGGACGGCCCGCAGCTCCGGCCCGGCCACCTCGATCGCGTTGCGGATGCCCTGGCTGATGTCGTACGTGTCGACCAGCAGCGTGGTGTCCTTGCCCAGCGTGGCGACCTGCGAGGCGAACGCCGCCTTCTCGTCGTCGTGCAGCAGGGTGAACGCGTGCGCGGCGGTGCCGGCGGTGGGGATGCCGTACCGCTGGCCGGCGGCCAGGTTCGAGGTGAACCGGAAACCGGCCAGGTACGCCGCCCGGGCCGCGGCCACCGCCGCCTCCTCGTGCGCCCGGCGGGACCCCATCTCGATCAACGCCCGACCCCGGGCGGCGGTGACCATCCGGGCGGCCGCCGCGGCGACCGCGCAGTCGTGGTTGAGCACCGACAGCACCAGCGTCTCCAGCACCACGCACTCGGCGAAGCCGCCGGAGACGGTGAGGATCGGGGAGTTGGGGAAGAAGAGCTCGCCCTCGGCGTACCCGTCGACGTCGCCGGTGAAGCGGTAGTCGGCCAGCCAGTCGGCGGCCCGGTCGTCCACCACGCCGGTGCGGCGCAGGAAGTCGACCTCGTCGGCGTCGAACCGGAAGTCGCGGATCATGTCGACCAGCCGTCCGGTGCCGGCGACCACGCCGTAGCGGCGGCCCGCCGGCAGCCGCCGGCTGAACACCTCGAAGACGCAGCGGCGGTCGGCTGTCCCGTCCCGCAGGGCGGCGCTGACCATGGTCAGCTCGTAGTGGTCGGTCAGCAGCGCGGGGCGAAGGGTGCTCACCGGTCCAGCCTAGAGTTCAGGCGGAATCGCCGCCGTCGTGGCCCGGCATCGACCGGAGGACGGCCTTCAGCTCGGCGCGCCCGGCCACGCCCAGCTTGCTGTAGACGCGCTGGAGGTGGTTCTCCACCGTCCGGCTGGACAGGTAGAGCCGCTCCGCGATGGCCCGGCTGGTCACCCCGTCGGCGGCGAGGCGAGCCACCTCCCACTCGCGGTCGCTCAACGTCGGCCGGAGCCGCTGCAGCGCCGGGGTCGAGATCCGGTCGCAGCTGCCCAGCAGGGTGGCGAGCCGCTCCCGGGCCGGCCCGATGCTGGCGGAGCGGCTCTGCCGCAGCCGGTGCAGCGCCATCGCCACCGCCTCGGCGGCATAGACGGTCAGCCCGAGCCGGGCCAGGCCGTCGGCGACGGCGAGCAGGTCGGTGGTGGAGTCCGCCATGGCGGCGCGGGCGTACCGGGCGAGCAGCGGCGGCAGCACGCCGTCGACCTGCTCGGAGAGCTCGGCCAGGCGTTGCGCCACCGTACGCCGGCCGCCGTCGGTACAGGTCGGGCCGACCTGGGCGGCGGTCTGGTCCAGCCGGACCAGGTCGAGCAGGACCAGCACCTCGTGACCGGTGAGCCCGTCCGCGCGGAGCCGGTCGGCGAGCTGGCCGAGGTGCTTCGTCGCGCCGGGCAGGTCGCCGCTGGCGGCGAGCACCGCCCCACGGGCCTGCTCCAGCCAGGGGTAGAGCACCGCCATCCCGGGGGCCTGGGTGCGGTCCGCCTCGGCCATCGCCTCTGCGGCGTGCGCCGCGTCGCCGCGCAGCGCCGCCGCCTGGGCGCGTTCGGCGTGCGCCAGCCCGGCGTACACCCGGCTGGTCGCGAGCACGGCGCAGGCGCCGAGGCTGGTCTTCAACGCCTCGTCGCTCTGCCCGCGCAGCCGCGCCGCGTACGCCTGGAGGATGGCCAGGTAGCCGGTGCCCAGCCGGAAGTCGCCGGCGCCCGCGAGGTCGGCGAACTCGTCGGCCACGATCGCGTCGATGCCGGCCAGGTCACCGGAGAGCGCGAGCCGGGTGCCCCGGGCCAGCTCCATGGCGAGCTGGAGGTAGGGCATGTCGCCCCGCCAGCGCGCCGCCTCGGCCTGCACCCGGGCGATCGCGGTCGCGCTGCGCCGGAACCGGCCCTGGGCGGCCTGGAGGTGGGCGATGGTGCACCGGGCCAGCTCCCGGGCGGCCACCGAGGCGGCCGGGCGGTCCAGCACGGCCCGGGCCAGCCGCAGGGCGACGGCGGTGTCCAGCCGGTGCAGCCGCATGATGGCCTCGAAGGCGCGGACCCGGGCCAGGTCGGCCAGGTCGGTCAGCTCCCCGCTCCGGGCGGCGATCTCCTCCACCGTGGACTCCCGGCTCAGCCCCCAGTAGCTGACCATGCCGCGCACGGTCAGCCAGCGGCTGCGCCGCCGGTCGGAGCGGACGTCCGCGGAGACCGAGTCGAGCACCTCGATCGCCTCGTCCGGCCGGTCGGCGAACATCAGGATGGTGGCGAGCAGTTCGGCGGCGTCGAACCCGCCGTCGGCCTCCAGGGCCGCCCGGGCCAGCCGGGTCGCCAACGGCACGTCGTACCGGCCGAAGGCCTGGGCCGCCGCGTCGAGCAGCAGGGCCGGGTCCTGCGCGGTGCCCGAGTCCAGTCGCCACACCGCCACCCGGAGCAGGTCGTCGCGTCGCCGTTTGCCGACCTGTTCCAGCAGGTCGGCCAGGGTCGCCTGGAGCCGGCGGGTCCGGCTCACCGGGCACTGCCGGCGCATCACCTCGCCGTAGAGCGGGTGGGCGAGCCGCACGTTCAGCCGCCGGTCGTCGAGCACCAGGCTGATCAGGCCGCGTTCCTCGGCGGTCTCCACGTCGGTCGGCTCCACCGCCCGCTCCAGCAGTTGCAGGCCGAGCGGCTCACCGAACGCGACCAGCTCGACCACCGACCGGACGCCGGGGGTGAGCTGGCCGATCCGGGTGTCGATCAGGTCGGTCAGGCTCGGCGCCAGCTCCAGCCGGCCGGTCCACTTCCAGATCCCGTACGTGCGGGTCAGCTCGCCGCCACCGGTGGCGGCCAGCACCAGCTCGCGCAGCAGCAGCGCGTTGCCCGCGGTGAGCCGGTACAGCCGCTCGGCCGACCCGGCGTCGACCGGCCCGCCGAGGATCGCGGCGAGCAGCCCGGTGGTCTCGACGGGGTTCAGCGGGCCCAGCTCGACCAGGTCGACCAGGTCGTCGGTCCAGAGGGCGCGGATCGGCAGCGGGATCTGCTCGCCGTTGCGCAGCGTCCCGAGCACGGTGGCGTTCTCGGCCCGGGAGATCAGGTGCACCAGCGCCGCCGAGGGCGGGTCGAGCAGGTGCACGTCGTCGATCGCGAGCACGATGCGTCGCCCGGCCGCCTGTCCCTGCAGCACGTCCACGGCCCAGCGCAGGATGCCGGCGGGGGAGAGGCCCTGGGGCTGGTCGGCCGGGAGCACCTGGACCAGCCCGCCGAAGGGCAGCGCGGCGGTGGTGGCGCTGGCCGAGACCGACCAGATGGCGTACCGGTCGGTGGGCAGGGCCGCGACGCCCTCGCGCAGCAGCCGGCTCTTGCCGACCCCCGCGCTGCCGCTGAAGAGCAGTCCACGCCCCTCCGGGCTGCCGACCGCCGACAGCAGACGGTTGAGCTCATCCGTGCGGCCCACGAAGTCCCACCGACTCATCGCAGCAGCATATCGACGGTTCTCCCTCCGCGTGTACAGCGTCACTCAGCGAAGTTGAGTAATCTGTTGATTACCGGTGAGTATTCGAAGTGTTCGGCCGAAGGCGGGCCGGGCCCGTACTCTTCCGGCATCCGGGTGCCACCACCCGGATTCTTCGCACGCGACCGGACCGCAACCCGGTCGCCTGACCGGGAGGCCGCTTGATGAAGCCGGGTCCTCTCCGCGCGGTCGACGTGCCCGATCCGGGTGGGTCGGCCGAGCCGCCGCGGTGCGCCCCGCTGCCCACCCGGGTCGGGGTGACCAGCCCGGGCCCGGACGAGCCGCTGGCCGTGGTGGCCGCCGGTCCGGCCGGCGCGGGCCGCCGGCAGGTGCTGGCCGCCCTGCTCGGGCTCGAACCGGGGATGCTCGCGGTGCCCGCCGGCAGCTGCCTGCTGGTCAACCACGCTCGGGTGCCGACCCGCGCGGCGTACGTGCCGGGCTACCGGCAGCCGCACTCGTACGGCGCGGACCCGCTGGCCGCCGGTCCGGCGCTGGCCCGCCCGCCGCGCCGGGTGGAGCTGAGCGTCCCCGACCCGCTGCTGCGGCACTTCGCCGTGCTCGACACGCCGGACACCGGGTCGCTCGGCGTCGCCGGGGGACGGGTGCTGCTGGACGCGGTCGGCCGGGCCGGCGCGCTGCTCTTCGTGATCTCCGCGGACCAGGCCTTCACCGCCGCCGAGCTGCACCTGCTGGCCGAGGTGGCCCACGCCGGCGTCACGGTCTTCTTCGCGGTCACCCCGGGGACGGCCGGCTGGGCCACGCTGTCGGACGGCGCGACGACGACGGAGGACGCGGGGGCGTCCGTCCCGCCGGTCGCCCGCACCGGCGGGTCGGGCCGGCGACCGGTCGACCCGGTCGAGGTCTCCCTCGCGGCGCACCGGGCCGCCCTGCTGGCCGCCGTGCCGAGCCTCGCCGGGGCCCGCTGGTACCCGGCCGGCCAGGCCGACCACGCGGCGCTGCGCCGGGCGCTGGTCGGCTGGGCCGCGGACGAGGGGCTGCGCCGGGCCAGCGCGCAGCCGCCCGTGCTGCCGGGCGAGCACGGCCGGGTGAGCGTGGTGCCCGGCCTCGACCCGGGCGACCTCGGCGACCGGTTGGACCGGCAAATCCGCTCCTGTGCCCAGCGGATCCGCCAGCACCTGGCCCTGGAGTTGGCCAACATCCACCTCCGGGTGGTGCAGGAGATCGTCTTCGGGGTCGGCCCCGCCGGCCTGCCGCAGCTGCTCGACCGGGAGATGGAGGCCCTGTCGCTGCTCGCCACCGCCCAGTGCGACCAGGCCGCCCGGGCCATCCTCGACGAGGCGGCGGCCCGGGTCTTCGGCGCGCCCCTCGCCGCGGGGGTGCGTCGCCGGATCGCCAATGCCGTGCGCTGGGGCCTCGCCGACCACCCGGCCGGTCGGGAGTTGGACCGGGTCCTCCTGGTCACCAGCACCGCCGGGGTGGCGGGGTTGAGCGGCGCGGGCGCGATCGACGCGCTGGCCGGCTTTCCCGGTGCGGAACGCGTCGAGGTCCTGCCGCCGGTGGGGGTGGCCCTGTCCGGGGGCTGCTGGCAGCACTGGCGCGGGCCCGGCAACGACGACCCGAACGGTGCGCGATCCTGGGCGCAGCGGGCGCTGCGCGAGGTGGAGCTGGAGCTCTCCAGCGAGGTGTCCCGTCGCTTCGAGGTGATCCGTCTCTCGTTGGGCGCGGTGCTCACCGATGCTGTCGACCACGGCATCCTGCTCGCCTGAGGTCGGCTGCGCCGACCCGCCTCCGCCCGCCCAGGAGGGTGATCCGGGCCGGCGCGGCGTTCCGGTTCATCGCTTCCCCGAATCCGGTGGCACGATGGGGGGTATGGCGGCTCCACAGGTTGCACCGGTCGAGACGCCGGACACCGACGAGGTGCCGGTCTCAGACCGGCCATGGGTGACGATCGTGTGGGACGACCCGGTCAATCTGATGACGTACGTGACCTGGGTCTTCCAGAAGCTCTTCGGGTACAGCCGGGAGAAGGCCGAGCAGCTCATGCTGGACGTGCACCACAAGGGCCGGG
This sequence comes from Micromonospora sp. GCM10011541, assembly GCF_042650725.1. Classification (NCBI taxonomy): domain Bacteria; kingdom Bacillati; phylum Actinomycetota; class Actinomycetes; order Micromonosporales; family Micromonosporaceae; genus Micromonospora; species Micromonospora sp. GCM10011541. Next base: position 111,189 of record NZ_JBHSBP010000002.1, on the reverse strand, counting down.
CCGTCGTGTCCAGCGGCGCTCGGGAACGGATGGAGCACGACGCGTCGCAGCTGCACGCGTACGGGCTGTGGGCAACGGTGGACCGGTCGTGAGCATGTTCCGTCGTCAGGGCGACCGGTACGTCGCCGACCTGGCCCTGGACGAGGTCCGGGTGCTGCGGAAGGTCGCCTCCGAGGTGGTCGGCCTGCTCACCGACGGCTTCGACCACAGCGACCCGGTGGTGGGCCGGCTCTTCCCCGAGGTCTATCCCGACGACTCGGCGAGCACGGCCGAGTTCCGCCGGTACACCGAGGGCGACCTGAAGACCGCCAAGATCGACCAGGCCGGCGCCATCCTCGCCGCCCTGCCCGACTCCTCCGGTGAGGCCGGCGGCGAGGTGCGCCTGGACGCCGAGGCGGCCGAGGCGTGGCTGCGCGCGCTCAACGACGCCCGGCTGGCGATGGGCGTCCGCCTGGAGATCAAGGACGGCACGGACCTGGGCGAGGAGCTCGACGACGCGATCGCCGAGGACCCCACCTCCTCCCGGGTGTTCCAGCTGTCGGTCTACGCGTATCTGGGCTACTTGCAGGAATCCCTGCTCAACGCCCTGATCGACTGAGTCGTGACGGCCGCCACCTCGCCGGGTGTGAGCGACAGGCGTTAGGCTGGTCGGCGTGCTGAGCATCGACCGGTCGATCGTCGACGCGATCGTCGCCCACGCGCGCCGCGACCACCCGGACGAGGCGTGCGGCGTGGTCGCCGGTCCCGTCGGCAGCGACACCCCGACCCGGCACATCCCGATGGAGAATTCCGCCCGGTCCATGACGTTCTACGAGTTCGACTCGATGGAGCAGCTGCGGGTGTGGCGGGAGATGGACGACCGCGACGAGGAGCCGGTCGTCATCTACCACTCGCACACCGCGACCGAGGCCTATCCGTCCCGCACGGACGTCTCCTTCGCCGGTGAGCCGGGGGCGCACTACCTGCTCGTCTCGACCCGCGAGCCCGACACCGAGGAGATCCGCTCCTTCCGGATCGTCGACGGCGTGGTGACCGAGGAGCCGGTCCGGATCGTGGATGCCGTCGTGGACCCCCACGCCGTCCAGTCCTACATGTTCGGGCAGAGCCCGGCGACGGTCGACTACGAGTGTTCCGGCCGCTGACCTCTCAGCGCCGGCCCATTCCTTCCTTCCCGTCACCGCGGCACACCCGATCAAGGAGCACGACATCATGGCCATCGAGGTTCGCATCCCCACCATCCTGCGCAGCTACACCGGCGGCGCGAAGGTCGTCGAGGGCGCCGGGGACACCCTGGGCGACCTGCTCACCGACCTGGACTCCCGGCACGCCGGCCTGAAGGCCCGGCTGGTCACCGACGCCGGCGCGCTGCACCGGTTCGTCAACGTCTACGTCAACGACGAGGACGTCCGCTTCCTCGGCGCGCTCGACGCCAAGCTCAACGACGGCGACAGCGTCACCATCCTGCCGGCCGTGGCCGGCGGGGCGTTCGGCTTCGCGGCGGCAGCCGCGATCAGCCAGCACCGTGCGGCGGCGGCCGCGATCGCGCCGCGCGTGGCGCGGTCGGCCGTCGCCGCCCGCTGATCGGCGGCCGGCGATGGCGCGGTACGACAGCCTGCTCGAGGCCTGCGGCGGCACGCCCCTGGTCGGGCTGCCCCGGCTCTCGCCGACGGTGCCCGAGGGGGCGCCGCCGGTGCGGCTCTGGGCGAAGTTGGAGGACCGGAACCCGACCGGCAGCATCAAGGACCGCGCGGCCCTGTTCATGGTGCGCGCGGCGGAGGAGGCCGGCCGGCTCCGCCCGGGCGACACCATCCTGGAACCGACCAGCGGCAACACCGGCATCTCGCTGGCCATGGTGGCCAAGCTGCGGGGCTACCGGCTGGTCTGCGTGATGCCGGAGAACGTCTCCACCGAGCGGGTCCAACTGCTCCGGATGTACGGCGCGGAGATCATCTTCTCGGCGGCCGCCGGCGGCTCGAACCAGGCCGTCGCCACCGCGAAGCAGATCTCCGCCGAGCACCCCGACTGGGTGATGCTCTACCAGTACGGCAACGAGGCGAACGCCCGGGCGCACTACGAGACGACCGGGCCGGAGCTGCTGCACGACCTGCCGACGATCACCCACTTCGTGGCCGGTCTGGGCACCACCGGGACCCTGATGGGCACCGGGCGCTACCTGCGGGAGAAGGTCGACGGCATCCAGGTCGTCGCCGCCGAGCCCCGCTACGGCGAGCTGGTCTACGGCCTGCGCAACATCGACGAGGGGTACGTCCCCGAGCTGTACGACGCGACCGTGCTGTCGCGCCGCTTCTCGGTGGGCACCCGGGACGCGGTGCTGCGCACCCGTCAGCTCGTCGAGGTGGAGGGCATCTTCGCCGGGTTCTCCACCGGCGCGATCCTGCACGCCGCTCTCGCGGTGGCGCACGAGGCGGTGCGGGACGGCCGCCGGGCCGACGTCGCGTTCGTGGTCTGCGACGGCGGCTGGAAGTACCTGTCGACCGGGGCCTACGGCGGCACCCTCGCGGACGCCGAGGACGCCCTGGAGGGGCAGCTCTGGGCCTGACGAGCCGATTCGGGCCGGTCGGCGGGGACGCCGGCCGGCCCGTCGACGCCCTGCCGGCGCGATACGCGTACGGGTGTCACGTTGATGACATGTTCCGGCAGATGATTCTTGACCCGCAGTGGCGACGCGTAGGCTGCGCAGCGTGGCGTACGCGTCGGTAGAGATCATCGACGGGGCGGTTGCCGGCGCGTCGACTACGCGGCGTGACATTGGGACGACCGGATGCGACTGACGGTCCTCGGCTGCGCGGGCAGCTTCCCCGGCCCCGAGTCCCCCTGCTCCGCCTACCTGGTCGAGGCGGAGGGCTTCCGGCTTCTGGTCGACTTCGGCTCGGGGTCGCTCTCCACGCTCCAGCGCTACGTCGGGCTGCACGCCCCCGACGCCATCCTCCTCACCCATCTGCACTGCGACCACATGCTCGACGCGGTGTCGTACGTGGTGGTGCGCCGGTACGCCCCCGACGGGCCGTACCCGCCCCTGCCGATGTACGCGCCCTCCGGCGCACCGGACCGGCTGGCCGCCGCGTACGGGCAGGAGGGCAGCTCGGTCGACGACGTGTACCAGTTCTACGGCCTCCAGCCGGGGACGTTCCCGATCGGCCCGTTCACCGTCACCGTGGACCGGATGAACCACCCGGTGGAGACGTACGGCGTGCGGTTGGAGCACGACGGCCGGGTGCTCTGCTACTCGTCGGACACCGCCCCCTGCGACTCGTTGCTGCGGTTGGCCCAGGGCGCCGACCTCTTCCTCTGCGAGGCCAGCTACCTCGACGGCGCGGAGAACCCGCCGGACCTGCACCTCACCGGCCGGGAGGCCGGCGAGGTGGCGACCAAGGCGGGCGCCGGCCGGCTGCTGCTCACCCATCTGGTGGCGGCCTGGGGGAGCGAGGCGCACACCCTGGAGTCGGCGGCAGCCGCGTACACCGGTCCGCTCGAGGTGGTCCGCGCCGGCGCCTGCTACGACGTCTGACCGCCGCCCGGCGCGACGACCGGATCGTCTGCACCTGGTCGCCGGGTTCCTGCGGGCGCACGGCGTCGGACCCGGGCACGCGCAGTCCGACGTGACGGCCGTCCCCTGACCCCGCGCTCCGCTCCGTCGCAGCGGAGGCGGGCACCCCGGGACGGTTCGATCGCCGCACCGCATAAGGTGCAGGGATGGCGCGACCTGACGGGCGACAGCCCGACCAACTCCGACCGGTGACCCTGACCCGGGGCTGGAGCACCCACCCGGAGGGCTCGGTCCTCGTCGAGTTCGGCGCGACGCGGGTGCTCTGCACCGCGAGCGTCACCGAGGGGGTGCCCCGCTGGCGCAAGGGCTCCGGGCTCGGCTGGGTGACCGCCGAGTACGCGATGCTGCCCCGGGCCACCAACACCCGGTCCGACCGGGAGAGCGTCAAGGGTCGCGTCGGTGGGCGTACCCACGAGATCTCCCGGCTGATCGGCCGGAGCCTGCGCGCCTGCATCGACCTGAAGGCGCTCGGCGAGAACTCGGTCATCCTCGACTGCGACGTGCTCCAGGCCGACGGCGGCACGCGGACCGCGGCGATCACCGGGGCGTACGTGGCGCTGCACGACGCGGTGGGCTGGCTGGGCGAGCGCAAGGCGCTGGCCGGCAAGCCGGAGAAGGTGATGCACCGGTCGGTGGCCGCGGTCAGCGTCGGCATCATCGCCGGCGAGCCGCGGCTGGACCTCTGCTACGAAGAGGACGTGGCCGCGGAGGTGGACATGAACGTGGTCTGCACCGGGACGGGCGACTTCGTCGAGGTGCAGGGGACGGGCGAGGCCGGCGTCTTCGCCCGCGACCAGCTCGACGCCCTGCTCGACCTGGGTGTCCTGGGCTGTCTGGAACTGGCCGACGCACAGCGGAAGGCGCTCGCCTCATGAACAGGGTGCTCCTCGCCACCCGGAACCGGAAGAAGCTCGTCGAGCTGCAGCGGATCCTCGACGGGGCGCTCGGCGCGCACCGGATCGCCCTGCTCGGCCTCGACGACGTCGAGCAGTATCCGGAGCTGCCGGAGACCGGCCTGACCTTCGGCGAGAACGCGCTGATCAAGGCTCGGGAGGCCTGCCGGCGGACCGGCCTGCCGACCATCGCCGACGACTCCGGGCTGGCCGTGGACGCGCTCAACGGCATGCCGGGCGTGTTCAGCGCCCGCTGGGCCGGCCGGCACGGCGACGACCTGGCCAACCTCCAGCTGGTGCTGGACCAGATCGCCGACCTGCCGGACGAGCACCGGGCCGCCTCCTTCGTCTGCACGGTGGCGCTGGTGCTGCCCGGCGGCAAGGAGCACCTGGTCGACGGCCGCCAGTCCGGCCGGCTGCTGCGCGCGCCGCGCGGCGACGGCGGCTTCGGGTACGACCCGATCTTCCTCGGCGACGGGCAGCAGCGGACCAACGCGGAGCTGACGCCCGAGGAGAAGGACGCGGTCAGCCACCGCGGCAAGGCGCTGCGCGAGCTGGCCAAGCTGGTTGCCAAGGTGCTGCCGCCGGCCCCCTGAGCCGCGGTGCCCCCGCCCCAACATGATCGTCTGCTGGTGAGCGACCCGACCCTCCGTCGAGTCGACCGCTCCCCAGCAGACGATCATGAGCTTGCTCAGCTCAGCGGGCCGATCTCTCGTTCGATGGCGGCGCGCAGCTCCGGCCCGGCCAGCACCTCCCGGGCGGCCTCCATCACCGGGGCGAGGAAGACGTCCGGGCCCGGCTCGCCGGCGATCCCGCCCAGCGCGGCCACCGCGGCCCGGCCGGCCGGTGACGGCTCCAGCGGGGCGCGGAGCTGGAGCCCGCGGACGGCCGCCAGCAGCTCCACCGCGAGCAGGCTGGTCAGGTTGTCCAGCACCGTGCGCAGCTTCTTGGCCGCCGCCCAGCCCATCGAGACGTGGTCCTCCTGCATGCCGCTGGTCGGCAGCGAGTCCACCGAGGCGGGAGCGGCGAGCCGGCGGTTCTCCGCGACGATCCCGGCCGCCGTGTACTGGGCGATCATCAGGCCCGAGTTGACCCCGGCGTCGGGGGAGAGGAAGGCGGGCAGCTCCCGGTTGCGGGTGACGTCGAGCAGCCGGTCGACCCGGCGTTCGGCGATCGCGCCCACCTCGGCAGCGGCGATGGCCAGGTAGTCGGCGGCGAAACCGAGCGGGGCGCCGTGGAAGTTCCCGGTGGACTCGACCCGGCCGTCCGGCAGCACGACCGGGTTGTCCACCACCGACATCAGCTCCCGCCCGGCCACCGTCTCGACGAAGTCGAGGGTGTCCCGGGCCGCGCCGGCCACCTGCGGCGCGCAGCGCATCGAGTACGCGTCCTGCACGGCGTGCGCCAGGTCGTCCCGGTGCGAATCCATCACCCGGGAGTCCTGGAGCAGCCGGTGGATGTTCGCCGCCGACGCGGCCTGCCCGGGGTGCGGGCGGATGGCGTGCAGCTCGGGCAGGAACGGCCGTTCCGAGCCGAGCATCGCCTCGATGGCGAGGGCGGCGGTGACGTCGGCCATGGCGAACAGGTGCCGGGCGTCGTGGATGGCCAGCAGCAGCATGCCGAGCATCCCGTCGGTGCCGTTGATCAGCGCCAGCCCCTCCTTGGCGGCCAGCTCGATCGGCGCCAGCCCGACCCGGCGCAGCGCCTCGGCCGCGTCGAGCCGCTCGCCGGCGGGCCCGAGCACCCAGCCCTCGCCGAGCAGCACCAGCGCGCAGTGCGCGAGGGGGGCCAGGTCGCCGGAGGCGCCGAGCGAGCCGTGTTCCGGCACCCACGGGGTGACCTCGTGGTTGAGCAGGTCGACCAGCGCCTCGGCGACGAGCGGGCGGACCCCGGAGCGGCCGAGCGCCAGCGAACGGGCCCGCAGCAGCATCATCGCCCGGACCACCTCGCGGGGCATCGGCGCGCCCACCCCGGCGGCGTGCGAGCGGATCAGCGCGTGCTGGAGTTCGGCCCGCCGCTCGGGCGCGACGAAGGTGTTGGCGAGCGCTCCGAAACCGGTGGAGACGCCGTAGACGGGCCGGCCGGCGGCCTCGATGCCGTCCACGATCGTCCGGCTGGTCGCCATGGCGTCCACGGTGGCCGGATCGAGCACCACCTTGGCGGTGCCGCGGGCCACGGCGAGCACGTCGGCGGGGGAGATTCCGGTGGGCTGGATCATTACGGTCGACATTGCGGGACTCCGTTGTGCAGAACCTGGCGGATCAGTGGCACACCCGGCCGGTAGGCCAGGTGCAGGTGGGAAGGGGCGTCAAGGATCATCAGGTCGGCCCGGGCGCCTGGCCGCAGCCGGCCGACGTCGTCGCGGCGCAGCGCCGCCGCCCCGCCGGCGGTCGCGGCCCAGACCGCCTCTGCCGGGGTCATCCGCATCTCGCGTACGGCGAGCGCGATGCAGAACGGCATCGACGAGGTGTACGACGACCCGGGGTTGCAGTCGGTCGCCAGCGCCACGGTCACGCCCGCGTCGAGCAGTCGCCGGGCGTCCGGGTACGGCGACCGGGTGGAGAACTCGGCGCCCGGGAGCAGCGTGGCGACGGTCGGGGAGCCGGCCAGCGCGTCGACGTCGGCGTCGGTCAGGTGGGTGCAGTGGTCGACGCTGGCCGCGCCGAGTTCCACCCCGAGCCGTACGCCCGGTCCGGGGCCGAGCTGATTGGCGTGCACCCGCACGCCCAGCCCGACGGCCTGCCCGCAGGCGAGGATCGCCCGGGCATGGTCGACGTCGAAGGCGCCCCGCTCGCAGAACACGTCGATCCAGCGCGCGTACGGGGCGGCGGCGGCCAGCATCGGCCCGCACACCATGCCGACGTAGTCGTCGGGGCGGTCGGCGTACTCGGCGGGCACGACGTGCGCGCCGAGGAAGGTGGTGTCGTCGCTGAATTCGGCGGCGATCCGCAGCGAGCGGGCCTCGTCGGCGACCGTGAGGCCGTACCCGCTCTTGATCTCGATCGCGGTGGTGCCCTGCCGCATCGCCTCGGCGCGCAGCCGGCGGACGGTGGCCCGCAGCTCGTCGTCGGACGCCGCGCGGGTGGCCCCGACGGTGGTGCGGATGCCGCCCCCGGTGTACGGCTCGCCGGCCATCCGGGCGGCGAACTCGGCGGCCCGGTCCCCGGCGAAGACCAGGTGGGCGTGGCTGTCCACGAAGCCGGGCAGCACGGCCGCCCCCTGGGCGTCGATCCGCCGGTCGGCGGCCGGGGCGTCCCGGGCGGGCCCGATCCAGGCCACCCGGCCGTCCTCGACCAGCAGGGCCACGTCGCGGCGGATGCCCAGCGGCTTACCCGCGCCCTCGCCGGCCGAGTTGGTGACCAACTCGCCGATGTCGTCCACCAGCAGGCTGCTCATGCGCTGCCTCCCGTTCGCGACTGCGGGGCTCGCAAACCCGGCTCACTCCTCGCGCTCACTGGCCGGTCACCGCCGCGATGGCGTCGTGCAGCTCCGCCGGCACGTCCACCGTCAGGTGCCGGCCGTCGGTGACCACCACGCGCCCGTCCACCACGACGTGGCTGACGTCGGCCGCGGCGGCCGCGAAGAACGCCCCGACGGGCGGCACCCCGGCCGTGCGGGTGGTGTCCAGCCGTACGGTGACCAGGTCGGCGCGGTCGCCGACGGCGAGCCGGCCGGCGTCCGTCCAGCCCAGCGCGGCGTGCCCGGCGGCGGTGGCGGCGGTCAGCAGCTCGACGGCGTTGAAGTGGCCGCGCCGCCGGGTCCGCAGCCGTTCGTCCAGCTCCACCGCGCGGGCCTCCTCGAAGAGGTCGACGATGGCGTGGCTGTCGCTGCCGAGACTGAGCGGGCTGCCCGCCTCGGCCATCCGCCGCACCGGCCCGATCCCGTCGGCCAGGTCCCTTTCGGTGGTGGGGCAGAGGCAGACGCCGGTCCGGCTCTCGCCGAGCAGCGTGATGTCGACGCTGGTGGGGTGGGTGGCGTGTACCGCGGTGGTCGTCCGGCCGAGCACGCCGTGGTCGGCGAGCAGCCGGGTCGGGGTGCGGCCATGCACGGCACGGCAGGCGTCGTTCTCGGCGGGCTGCTCGGAGAGGTGGACGTGCAGCGGCGCGCCGCGCCGGTCCGCCCAGCCGGCGACGGTGGCGAGCTGCTCCGCCGGCACGGCCCGCACCGAGTGGATCGCCGCGCCGACCCGGGCGTGGCCGTTCTCCGGCGTGAACGCGGTGACCCGCTCGGCCCAGCGCAGCGCGTCCCCGTCGCCGAACCGCCGCTGCGGCCCGGTCAGCGGCGCGCCGTCGACCGTGGCGGTCAGGTAGCAGGTGTCCAGCAGGGTGAGCCGGATGCCGGCGTGCGCCGCCGCCTCGACCAGCGCGGTGGACATCGCGTTCGGGTCGGCGTACGGGGTGCCGTCGGGGCCGTGGTGCAGGTAGTGGAACTCGCCGACGCAGGTGATCCCGGCGAGCGCCATCTCTGCGTACGCGGCCCGGGCCAGGGCCAGGTAGGAGTCCGGGTCGAGGCGCGCCGCGACGGCGTACATCCGGTCCCGCCAGGTCCAGAAGTCGCCCCGGCCGGCGTGGGTCCGCCCGCGCAGCGCCCGGTGGAAGGCGTGCGAGTGCGCGTTGGCCAGGCCGGGCAGGGTGAGCCCGGGCAGCCGGACCGCGTCGCGGAGCACCTCGACCCCGGCGGTCGGGGCGCCGGCCCCGACCAGCGGCGTCACGGCGGTGATCCGGCCGCCCTCCGCCTCGATCAGCACGTCGGCGGTGGGTTCGGCGTGGTCGGGCAGCCAGGCGTACTCGGCGAGCCAGCGGGTCAGCGGCATGCCAGCTCCTCCAGCACCCGGGCCAGGGCGGTGACCCCGGCGGCGCAGTCGGCGTCGGTGGCGGACTCGGCGGGGGAGTGCGACACCCCGGTGGGGTTGCGCACGAAGAGCATCGCGGTGGGCAGGTGCGCGGCGAGCACCCCGGCGTCGTGCCCGGCGCCGGTCGGCAGCACCGGCGCGTCGAGCAGCGTGGTCAGCCGCTTCGCCAGCCCGCCGTCGAACCCCACCAGCGGCGTCGCCGACTCCTCGGTCAGGGTCAGCTCGGTGCCGTCCCGCCGCGCCCGCTCCGCGGCCTTGGCGCGGACCGCCTCGACCAGGCCGTGCAGCGTCGCCGGCTCGGCCGCCCGGGCGTCCAGCCAGCCGGTCACCTTCGCCGGGATGGCGTTGGTGGCGTTCGGCTCCACCGCCACCCGGGCGACGGTGGCGTGCGCGTCGCGCAGCCGGGCCTCCTTGTTCGCCGCCAGCACGGTGAAGGCGTACGTGAGCATGGGGTCGCGGCGGTCCGCCATCCGGGTCGTACCGGCGTGGTTGCCCTCGCCGTGGAAGTCGAAGCGCCAGCGGCCGTGCGGCCAGATGGCGCTGGCCACCGCGACCGGCGCGGCCAGCTCGACCAGCGCGCGGCCCTGCTCGACGTGCAGCTCCACGAAGGCGGCGAAGCGGCCGAGCAGCGCCGGGTCGGCGCCCGCCGGCCGCTCGCCCAGCGCCTCGGCGAAGGTCACCCCGGCCGCGTCGCGCAGCCCGGCCGCCCGGTCCACCGCGATCTCCCCGGTGAGCAGCCGCGACCCCAGACACGGTACGCCGAACCGCGCGCCCTCCTCCTCGACGAACGCGCCGACCACCACCGGCCGGAGCGGGGTGACCCCGGCGGCCCGCAGTTCGTCCACGGCGAGGAACGCGCTGACGATGCCGAGCGGCCCGTCGTACGCCCCGCCGTGCGGCACGGAGTCGAAGTGGCTGCCGGTCAGCACGGCGTCCCCGGCCAGCGGGTCGCCCCACCAGGCGAACAGGTTGCCGTTGCCGTCGGAGTGCACCGGCATGCCGCGCCGGTCGGCCTGCTCCCGGAACCAGGCGCGCAGCCACAGCTCCGGCTCGGTCAGCGCGTAGCGCAGGTAGCCGCCGCTGCGCTCGTCCCGCCCGACCGGGGCGAGCTCGTCCCAGAGCTGGCGGAACCGGGCGGCCAGATCGGTCACGCGGCACCCCTGTTGTTGGCGACTGCGGGGCTCCGCTGCGCTGCACTCCTCGCGCTCACGCCGGGCCCTCCGCCATCGGCACCCGTACGCCGGTCCGCTCGGCGACCTCGCGGGCGTTGTCGTAGCCGGCGTCGACGTGCCGGATGACGCCCATCGCCGGGTCGTTGGTGAGCACCCGCTCGATCTTCTGCCCGGCCAGGGCGGTGCCGTCGGCGACGCAGACCTGCCCGGCGTGGATGGACCGGCCGATGCCGACCCCGCCGCCGTGGTGGATGGACACCCAGGACGCCCCGCTGGCGGTGTTGACCAGCGCGTTGAGCAGCGGCCAGTCGGCGATCGCGTCGGAGCCGTCGGCCATCGCCTCGGTCTCCCGGTAGGGGCTGGCCACGCTGCCGCAGTCCAGGTGGTCCCGGCCGATCACCACGGGCGCGCTCAGCTCACCGGAGGCCACCATCTCGTTGAACCGCACCCCGGCCTTGTCCCGCTCGCCGTAGCCCAGCCAGCAGATCCGCGCCGGCAGGCCCTGGAAGGCGACCCGCTCACCGGCCATCCGCATCCACCGCGCGAGGGACTCGTTCTCCGGGAACAGGTCGAGGATGGCCCGGTCGGTGGCGGCGATGTCCTTCGGGTCGCCGGAGAGCGCCGCCCACCGGAACGGGCCCTTGCCCTCGCAGAACAGCGGCCGGATGTACGCCGGCACGAAGCCGGGGAAGTCGAAGGCCCGCTCGTAGCCGGCGAGCTGCGCCTCGCCACGGATCGAGTTGCCGTAGTCGAAGACCTCCGCGCCGGCGTCGAGGAAGCCGACCATCGCGGCCACGTGCCGGGCCATCGACGCCCGCGCCCGGTCGGTGAACTCGGCCGGCTTCGCCGCCGCGTAGTCCCGGGCGTCGGCCGGTTCCACCCCGACCGGCAGGTACGACAGCGGGTCGTGCGCGCTGGTCTGGTCGGTCACGATGTCGATCTCGACGCCGCGGACCAGCAGCTCGGGGAAGACCACCGCCGCGTTGCCGACCACGCCGACGCTCAGCGCCCGACGGTCCCGCTTCGCCGCCAGCACCCGCGCGACGGCGTCGTCCAGGGAGTCGGCGACCTCGTCCAGGTAACGGTCGTGCACCCGGCGGTCCAGCCGGCTGCGGTCCACGTCGACGATCAGGCAGGCGCCCCCGTTCATGGTGACCGCGAGGGGCTGCGCCCCGCCCATCCCGCCGCAGCCGGCGGTCAGCGTCAGCGTCCCGGCCAGGGTCCCGTTGAACCGCTTGGCCGCGACGGCGGCGAACGTCTCGTACGTGCCCTGGAGGATGCCCTGGGTGCCGATGTAGATCCACGAACCGGCGGTCATCTGCCCGTACATGGTGAGGCCGAGCTGCTCCAGGCGGCGGAACTCCGGCCAGGTGGCCCAGTCGCCGACCAGGTTGGAGTTGGCCAGCAGCACCCGGGGCGCCCACTCGTGGGTGCGCATGACGCCGACGGGGCGGCCGGACTGCACCAGCATCGTCTCGTCGTCGCGGAGCTCGGTCAGCGTCCGGACCAGCGCGTGGTACGACGGCCAGTCCCGCGCGGCCTTCCCGGTGCCGCCGTAGACCACCAGGTCGTCCGGGCGCTCGGCCACCTCCGGGTCGAGGTTGTTCATCAGCATCCGCAGGGCGGCCTCCTGCGGCCACCCCTTCGCGGTGCGTGCGGTGCCGCGGGCGGCGCGGACGGGCTGGTGCATTTCGTACTCCTCTCAGCCGAGGAACAACTGACGACGGGCGGCGGACGACTCGAACGCCTCGAGCCGGGCCTGGGTGTCGGCCGGGGCGGCGTCGCAGATCGCCTGGAGCACCACCATGGCCAGGGTCATCGGGGCGGTGTGCAGGTCGAAGACCAGGTCGGTGCCGACGGCGGCCGGGAGCACCACCTCGGCGTTCTCGGTGGCCGGGCTGACCGGGGAGTCGGTGATCGCCACCACGGTCAGCCCGGCGTCCCGGGCCTCGCGCAGCGCGTCCAGGGTCTCCCGCGGGTAGCGGGGCAGCACGAAGGCGAGCAGGGCGGTCGCGCCGGCCGCCGCGGCCTGTTCGAGGCGGTCGGTGAGCAGGCTGCCGCCGTCGTCGAGCACCCGCACGTCGGGGTGCACCTTCGCGGCGAAGTACGCGAAATACGCGGCCAGCGGCGCGGCGGCGCGCAGCCCGAGCACCGGCAGCGGGCGGCTGGCGGCGAGCAGCGTCCCCACCTCGGCGATCCGCTCCCGGTCGGCGAGGTGCCCGGCCAGCCGGTCGAGGTTGCCGATCTCGGCGCGGACGGCCCGCTGGAGCTCGTTGCCGGCGTCGGCCGGTTCGACGGCCCCGGTCGCGGTCAGCTCGCGCAGCCGGCGGCGCAGCGCCGGGTAGCCGTCGTGCCCGAGCGCCATCGCGAACCGGGTGACCGACGGCTGGCTGACCCCGGCCAGCTCGGCCACCTCCGCCGCCGACAGGTACGCCGCCGCCCCCGCGTGCTGCACCAGGCAGTGCGCGATCCGACGCTGGGTGGGGGTGAGCCGGACCCCGTGGAAGAGGTCCAGCACCCGGTCGGTCGGCGCCGCGACGACAGCGCTCTCATTCATGCCGCGACTCTATGCATGAAAACTTTCAAAGACAAGTCACCCCCGCTAGGCCGTCCCGTGCCGGTGGGGGCCCCGGCCGCCGCCCGTTCTCCGGCGATGCCGCCGGCGCTCGCCCGATGGCGACGGCCTCCACAATGGGCCGCACGTGTGTCCGGGGCCACCGACCGGCGGACCATCCAAGGGGCACCGTCTCTGTACTATCCGCACGGCGGGTGAACAGAGGAGTGGGGCATGCAGCCGGAGGGTCCGTACAGGTTCACCGAGACGGTGGGTGAATGCCAGGTCGGCAGAGCCTGGGCGGCTCTCGACGGGCAGGACCGGCCGGTGACCGTCGCCGTGCTCGAGGGCGCGGCGGCCGGCGACCAGCGGTGGCGCGAGGCGTTCGCCAACGCGGCGAACGTGCTGGCCCAGACCGTCGGCGGGCACCGGTACGTCAACGCCGACTTCACCGCCGCCCAGCCCTGGATCGCGTACCCCTCCGAGGAGGGCGGCGCCGCCGCGCGGCTCTTCCAGACCCTCGGCATGGACTACCAGCCCGCGGCCACCGCCGAGGTGCTCCCGCAGCCGCCCGTCGTGGTCGTCCCGCCGCCGCCGGCGGACGGCGGCCGGCCCACCTCCGCGCCGCCGCTGCCGGTCTCCGGCGCGCCGCAGCCCATCTCCGGGCCGCCGCAGCTGCCGTGGACGCCGCAGCCCTGGGCGATGGCGCCGCAGCCGGTCTCCGGCGCCCCGGTCTCGCCGGTCGCCGCCCCCGCGCCGCCCGTCGCCGCCGACCCGCTCGACTCGTCCGGCGGGCGGCGGATCGCCCCGGTGGAGCGCCCGCCGCGCAACCGCACTGGCCTCTGGGCCGGCATCGTCGCGCTGACCGCGGTGCTGGCCGCCGGCATCGGGCTCTTCGCGGGCACCGCGCTGGGCTCGGACGAGAAGTCGCCGGCGCCGAACCCGTCGGCCAGCGCCTCCCCGCCGCTGTACGAGGCCACCCAGGCCTCGCTCAACAAGGCGAAGTTCGACGGCGACCTGGCGCCGCTCGCCGAGCCGTGGCTGGGCCGGATGGGTGGCTGCGCGGTCAACGGCGAGGTGGGCGGCCCCAAGCTGCCGCCGGACGAGAAGAAGCACGTCTTCTGCCGGTACGGCGCCGTCTCCCTCCACTTCGGCCAGTACGCCTCGCGGACGGAGAAGGACGCCGCCCGGGCGTACCGGCAGCAGCTCAACCTGGCCGGCGGTGCGCTGGCCCCCGGGCTGCGGGAGGTTACCCGGACCACCGGTGGGGTCAGCGGCGCTTCCGGCAGCTACATCGAGTACGCCTTCAAGGGCGACGACGGCCGGACGATCTGCGGGGTGTGGTGGGACCGGGACGACGGCACCGGCGCGCTCTACCTGGAGACGCTCTGCGAGGCCGGGCTCGGCGGCAACTGGGACGCGCTGCGCGATCTGTGGCGACGCACGAGCTGACCATCCGGTGAGGACTGTGGGGAGCACCGTCATGGACGACCGGTCATGACGTCGGTGGAGGACGCCCGTCCCGTCGCCGACGTCACCGGCGTACCGCCGCTCGCCGGCCGGTCGGTGGCCGTCGTGCACGAGTGGTTCAGCGCCGCGGGCGGGTCGGAGAACGTCTTCCTGGCCATCGCCGAGCTGCTGCCGCACGCCCGGCGGTACGTGCTCTGGGCGGAACGCGACGCCCCGGCGCGGGACCTCGGCCTGCGGGAGTCGTGGCTGGCCCGGACGGCGCTGCGGCGCAGCAAGGCGCTGGCCCTGCCGGTGATGCCGCTGGCCTGGCGCACCCTGTCCCGCGACCCGTTCGACGTGGTGGTCTCCTCCAGCCACGCGTTCGCGCACACCGTGCGGCTCGGCCCGCCGGAGCGGACCCGGCACCTCAGCTACGTCCACTCGCCCGCCCGGTACGTGTGGAGCCCCACCGTCGACGGCCGCGGGTCCAGTCCGCTGCTCCGGGCGCCCCGGCGCGCGTTGCAGGCGGCGGACCTGCGGCTGAGCCGGCACGTGCACGCGTACGCGGCGAACTCGGTGGAGGTGCGGGACCGGATCCAGCGGTACTGGAAACGCGACGCCGTGGTCATCCACCCGCCCGTGGACGTCGACTTCTACGCCACGCCGGCCGGGCCGGAGCAGCCGCGGGAGTACCTGCTGGGGGTCGGGCGGTGGATCCCGTACAAGAACTTCGACCTGATGATCTCCATCGCCGCCGCGGCCGGGCTGCCGCTGGTCATCGCCGGCGCCGGGCCGGAGGAGGCGCGGCTGCGTCGGGCCGCGTCCCGGGTCGGCGTGCCGATCACCTTCGAGCTGCGGCCCAGCCGGGACCGGCTCCGGGAGCTGTACCAGGGGGCGCGGGCGCTGCTCTTCCCGGCGCACGAGGACTTCGGCATCATCCCGGTGGAGGCTCAGGCCGCGGGCACCCCGGTGATCGGCCTGCGCAGCGGCGGCCTGCTGGAGACGGTGGTCGACGGGGAGACCGGCTTCCTGGTCCCGTCGACCCGCGCCGCCGACCACGCGGCCGCCGTACGGCGGGTCGGTGAGCTCTCCGCCGCCCGGATCCGGGAGCACGCGAGGTCGTTCGCGCGGGAGCGGTTCGCCGCCCGGATGAGCGGATGGATCGCCGATGAGTGCCGCTGAACCGACCACGACGATCCTCGACGGCAGCGGCGTCGGGCCCGGCGGGATCACCCGGGTACTCACCGAGGTGGTCCGGCACTGGCCCGCCGGGCACCGCCTCCGGGTCGTCGCCGCGCCGCCGTCCTGGCCGGTCCCGGCCGACCGGGCGGCCGACGTGGAGCTGGTCAGCCACCAGGCGTCCGGCCGGGCCGGGGCGATCGGGGCGGCCACCGCGACCCTGCGCCGGGTCACGGCCGGCGCCCCCCGGGACCGGACCCGGGTGCTGTCGCTGAGCCCGTCCGCCGCCATCCTCGGCAGCCGGCTGCCGGTCACCACCGTGGTGCACGACCTCGCGTTCCGGCTCTGGCCGCACGACCTCTCCACCGCCGTACGGCAGTACCGGCGGGTCAGCTACGGCGCCGCCGTACGCCGGTCCGCGCGGCTGCTCTGCGTGAGCGCCCGCACCCGGCACGACCTGCTCGGCCTCTACGGGGTGGCCGACGAGCGGACCGCGATCTGGCACCCCGGCAGCGACCTCGCCGCGGCCGGTGACCTTCCCACGCCGCTGGCGGACCTGAGCCGGCGCGGCGGGAGCTGGCTGGTGGTCGCCGGGCACGCGCCGCACAAGGGCGTGGAACTGGCCGTCGACGCGCTGGCGGAGCTGCCCGGCCACACCCTGGCGGTGCTGACCGGCGGCCACCGGATCGACCGCTTCTCCGCCGCGGTACGCCGCGCCGGGGTGGCCGACCGGGTGCTGTTCCTCGGGCACCTCCCCGAGCCGGAGTACGCCGCCACCGTCGCCGGCGCCGCCGCCTTCCTCATGCCCAGCCACTTCGAGGGCTACGGCCTGCCGGCGGCCGAGGCCCTGCGGCTCGGCACCCCGGCGGTCGTCTCACCCGACCCCGCGCTGCACGAGGCCACCGCCGGCCGGGCCGTCCGGATGACGGCGTGGTCGGCGGAGGCCCTGGTCGCCGCGGTGACGGCGGCGGTCGGCGGACCCCGACCGGCCGCCGGCGGCCACGGCCGCTCCTGGCGTACGGCGACCGAACACCTGGTCGGCCTGCTCGCGGCGGAACCGTCGACCCGGCCCGCCGCCCGGGTCGCGGGATAGGGACGTCGACGTGCGAATCGCCATGGTGCACTCCTCGTTCGCGGTCCGGGGCGGGGCGGAACGGTACGTCCGCGACCTGACCCGGGCGCTGACCGCCCGCGGTCACCAGGTCACCGTCCACAGCCGACCGTCCGCCGGGGCGGAGCCGGGCGACCGTCCGGTGCCGGAGCTGTTCTCCGCCCGCCTCGCCCGCCGGCTGCCCCGGCTGGCCAAGGTCTGCACCCACCTGGGCGACCTGGTCGACCCCACCGGCCTTCGCGCCACCGACCTGCGCGCCACCGACCCGGACGTGGTGCACCTGCACAACTGGCAGGGCATCGGGGCGCTGCCGGTCGGGCGGCTGCTCCGGGCGTACCCGGGCGTGCACTCGGTGCACGACCACGCCGTCTGCGACCCGAACAACGCGCTCGGCAACATGGGCCGCTCGCGTACCCTCGACCGGCTGCTGCGGGTCCGCGCCCGGTGGATCATGCGGCGGCTGCGCCGCGCGGTGCTGCTCTTCCCCTCCGAACGGACCCGGCGGCGGGTCCTGGACAGCGCGTCCCCACTGGCCGGCGTGACGGACCGGGTGGTGCCGCTGGCGGTGCCCACGCCGCCCCGCCGGGTCGGGTGGCCACGCGGCCGCCGCGACGTCTTCCTCTACCTCGGGGTCCTCGACCGGCACAAGGGCCTCGACCTGCTGCTCGACGCGTGGCGCGCGGCCGGGCCGGCGCCCGGCGGGACGCTGCTGATCGGCGGGGACGGCCCGCTGCGGGCCGAGGTGGAGCGGCTGGCCACCGCCACCGACTCGGTCCGCTACCTCGGCTACCTCGACGCCGCCGGCAAGGAGGCCGCCTTCGCGGCGGCCGGCTGGCTGGTCTTCCCGAGCCGGTGCGCCGAGACGTACGGGCTGGTCTGCGCCGAGGCGCTGACCGCCGGACGGCCGGTGCTGGCCAGCGCCGTCGCCGCCCCGCCGATGGCCTCGGACGGCTCCGTCCTGATCTTCCAGGCGCCGGGGGATCTGGCCGGCCTGCTCCGCCGCGCCGCCGCCATGCCCGACGCCGACTACGACGCGATGTGCGCCTCGGCCACGGAGGACGGCCGCCGGCTCGACTGGGACCGACACGTCGACACCATCATCCAGACCTACGAATCGGTCGTGGCGGGCCGCGCCGCCGACCGTCGTTCCCCCGAGGTGACCCGGCGATGACCACCACCGAGAGCCCCGCCCGCCGTGGCCTCTCCACCCTGTCCGCCCGGGTCACCCGGCCGTCCCGGCGGCAGGTGCTCGGCGGGGCGCTGCTGCTCGCGGCGGCGCTGGCCTGCCTGCTGGCCGGGCTCTCGCCGCTGCTGCCGATCCTGCTCACGCTGCTCGCCGCCGTCGCGGTCCGCCCGGTGCCCGGCCTCGGCTACGTGCTGGTGGTGCTCAACGCGCCGCTGGGCCTGTGGTTCGTCGGCGTGGAGGGCCTGGTCGGCGACGCCTTCGGCGGGCGCGACTACGCGCTCGGGCTCTCCGCCGCGGTGGTGGCCGGCGTGCTCTTCGCGCTGACGGTGTTCCGCCACCGGTGGAGCCGCCGGCAGCTCGCCGGGGCGGCCGCCGCGCTCCTGGTCGTCGCGGTCTGGAGCCTGATCGGGTTCGCCCACCACGGGGTGGCGCAGACCCTGGTCGGCGTCCGGCTCACCGTGCTGCCGGTGCTGCTGCTCGTGGTGCTCTGCTCGCTCACCCTGCGGCAGGTCGTCCCGCTGATGACCGTGCTGGCCTGGGTGCTCGTGGCGAACGCGGTCGCCTCGGTCGGTGAGCTGATCGTCGGCCCGGCCCGGCTGGTGCGGTGGGGCTTCGAGGAGAACACCGCCGTGCGGTACATCGGGGACACCTTCCGGGTGCCCGGACTGACCTCGTTCAACGCGGAACTGGGCATCCTCGCCGGCGCGTACCTGCTGGGGTACGTGGCGCTCTGGCTGACCCGGGGCGCCCGACCGACCCGCTGGGCCTGGCACGCCGGCGCACTCGCCGGCGTCCTCTGCCTCGCGCTGAGCACCAGCCGCTCCGGCGCCCTGCTGGTGGCCGGCGGGGTGGTCGCCGCCGTGGTGCTCAACCGGTCCGGCGGGGCGGCCGGCCGGCGGCGCGCCCGGATCCTGGGCCTCGCCGTGGTCGCCTGCGTCGCGGCCGGTTTCGTGGCGGTCGGCGCGACCGGGGCGCGGAGCCTCTTCCAGCGCTTCGACGTGTGGGCCCAACTGCTCGGCACCGACCTGCCGATCTGGGGCCTGGGACTCGGCGGGGTGGGCGCCGCCACCACCTCCCGGGTGACCAGCGGGCCGCAGGTCTTCGTGGACAACTACTTCGTCAGCGTCGCCCTCCAGTTCGGCCCGGTGCTGGGGGTGGCCCTGGTCGCCGCGTTCGGGTACGCCCTGTGGCGGCTGTGCCGCCGCTCCGCCGAGCGTCCCACGTCGGTGCTCTTCATCGCGCTGCTCGCCGGCCTGGCCTGCTCGTTCCTGGTCATCGAGGCGTGGGAGTACCCGGGCGCGATGATGTGCCTCGGCGTCTTCCTCGCCTACGGCCGCTGCCTCGACGCCGCCGGCCTGCCGGACGTACCGGCCCCGGAACCGCCGGCCGGCGTGTGGGTGCCGGCGGCCCCGTCCGACGGAGTGCCGCCCATCGTCTGGGTGGCGGCCCCGCGGCCCACCGGGAAACCGCCCGCCGACGCGTCACCGGCCACGCCGCCGGTGGTGTCCCGGCAGGCCGAGGGCCCGCCGGCCTCGGACGCGGCTCCCGCCGAGCGGCCCACCGCCTGACCATGGGCCGGATCCTCGACGCCGGGCGGCGGCTGCAACGCTCCCAGCTCTCCGTGCAGGCGCTGGCCCGGCTGTGCAGCGTCGCCCTCTTCCTCCTCGCCTCCTGGGCGGACACCGAGCGGCTGGCGCTGGTCGCCCTGCAGGGCACGCTCCTCGCCCTGCCGTACACGCTGATGGAGTCGCTGGTCGGCCGGCCACTCTCCGCCGGCCTGGTGCCCGCCGGGTGGTCGCTGGACGCGTGGGCCCGCCGGGTGGCGGCCGCGGCGATGCTGCCGGTCGGCGTGATCGGCTTCCTGTCCGCCTCGATCGCGCTGCCGGACACCGGCGTCGCGGACCGGCTGTTCATGGTCGCCCCGGTGGTGCTGCAACTGCCGCTGGAGGCGCTGTTCTGGTCCACCGCCCGGACCCGGGCGCCCCGACGGGCCAACCTGATACCGCAGCTCGTCGCCGTCGGCACGGTGCTCACCGGCGTCGCGTTCGTCGCCACCGGGGTCCGGGTCGACGTGGCCGCGGTGCCGGCCCAACTGGTCGTCCTCGGCTGGGTGCTGCTCCGCGTGGCCGCCCCGACCGGACCGGGACGGGTCCGCCCCGGCGTCTGGGCGAGCGTCCGGGTCGGCTCGGTGTACTGCGTGGCGGCGGCCGTCGACCTGGCCTACTCGGTGGCCCTGCCCTCGGTCGCCGGCGCGGTCGCCGGGCAGACCGCCGTCGTCGTGCTGCGGGCGCTGGACCTGGCCTTCGGCCCGTTCCACGTGGCCCTCTCGGCGAGCACCCGGGGGGACATCGTGGCGGGCCGGGCCAGCCGCTGGCGGACCGGCAGCCGCGCCCTGACCGTGGTGGCCCTGCTCGTGGTCTCGGCGGTGGTGCTCGGCAGCACCCGGGTCCGGGAGCTCCTCGCCGCCGACCTGGCCACCGTGGGCACCACCGTCGTCGCCCTGTACTGCGGCTACAAGGCGTTCCTCGCCGCCGCGACCTGGCTGGCCACCCGGCACATGATCTGGGCGCCGCCGCGCCGGTTCCTGGTCTCGGCGATCGGCTCCCGGACCATCGCCTTCGCCGGGCTGGCCGTCTCCGCGCTGCTCGCCGGCCAGGTCGGCGGCCTGGTCCTCCAGCTGCTGATCAGCGAGGCCGTGGTGGTCTGCTGGTTCGTCACCCGGATCCGACTCACCCGGGCCCCGGACGCAGCCGAGCCGCCGGCCGCGGCCGGCCGGGACGACACCGCCGAACCGGTCGCCCGGCCGGTGCCGCTGTAGGGCCGGTCCGCCGGTCCGGCCCGAACGAACCGCGGACCGGGCCCCCGGCCGGTCAGGGCTCGGTCGCCATCACCTGGACGGCACCGTTCGGGAACATCGCGCAGAGCTGCGTCCGCCCGCCCACCTCGCGGGCGAAGAGCCGGACACTGCCGTCGCCCGGCCGCCCGGGGTTCGGCTGCGCCCGCAGGTCGAACGCCGGACGGATCACCAGGTTCCGGTCCGGGTCGGCGAGCCCCTGGGTGATCTCCACCTGGGTGGTCGGCGCAGGCGTGCCGATCCAGCCCCGGCCCGAACCGGCGATCGGCCGGCCGCGGTCGTCGCGGGCGCCCGGCTGGGACAGGCTCAGCCGTACGCTGGACAGCCCCCGGTCCGCCCCGAAGTCCACGGCGGCGGTGCCGCAGTTGACGACCTTGCCGTCGATCAGGCAGCCGGACGGCTCGTCCGGCTGTTCGCCCGGCACGAACTGCACCCCGATCTCCGGGTGCGGGTCGGTGTTGTTGTAGCCCAGCACCATCCCACCGACCCAGCGGCAGTCGTTCCGGGAGATCCGTACGCCCACCCCGCCGCTGAGGTCGGCGTAGCAGTTCATGCAGCTGATCCCGGTCGCCGCCAGGTCGAACGAGACGTTCTGCTTGATGCCCCAGGCGTGGCAGTTGACCATCAGCGTGCCCATCGAGTCGCCGGCCAGCCGGAAACCGGCCGCCCCGTTCTCGAAGGTCAGGCAGTTGAGGAACATCGAGTCGTGCGGGCCGTGGAAGTTGATCCCGTGCCCGTCGTTGCCGTGCGTACGCACGGCGGACAGCCGGGCCTCCATCTGGTGCGAGGGGGCGGGCAGCGCCCCGATCGGCCCCCACTCGCTGACGATCCCGTCGTTGCGGCAGTTGAAGACGATCACCTCGGTCAGCTCGTAGCCGTAGCCGTAGACCCGCAGGCCGTAGCCCCCGTCGGGGTTCTGCGCCTTGTTCCCGTCCAAAGTCAGGTCGCGGATGCTGAACAGGGTGACGCCGTCCCCGGAGCCGGTGCCGGTGAGCCGGGCGAAGCCGTCCGACTCGAGGATCGCCGCGTTGGCGCCGGGGCGGAGCTTGAGGATCGTGGCGTCCCCGCCGGAGCCGCGCAGGTGCACCCGGGAGCGCAGGGTCAACCGGCCGGTCAGGTACGTCCCCGGCGGGAAGAAGACGATCCCGCCGCCGTCGCGTACGGCGTCGAGGGCCCGCTGGATCGCCCCGGTGTCGTCGGCGGAGCCGTCGCCGGCCGCCCCGTGGTCCCGGACGTTCACCATCCCGGTGCCGTCCGAGCCCAGCCCCCCGGCCGCGGCAGCGCCGCCCAGCGCCGCCGTGCCGAGCCCGGCGGCGAGCGCCCCGCCGCGGACCAGCGCGCGCCGGCTGACCGCCCGGGATCCCGATGCTCCGGCGGTACCGTCGTGGCCCATGGGTCCCTCCGTGACATCGTGGACGGACGTCCCCGTCCAAGGCGCGAACGATGATCCCACGGGGCGACCCGGGCGGGTCAGGCGGTGCGTGGGGCGGCGCCGGCCCGACCGGTCAGCGGCCGCCGGCCCGGAACACCTCGGCGACCGTCCGCAGGATCACCTTGACGTCCAGCCAGAGCGACCAGTTCTCGATGTAGTAGTTGTCGAAGCGGGCCCGGTCCGAGATCGGGGTGTCCCCGCGCAGGCCGCTGACCTGCGCGAGCCCGGTGAGCCCGGAGGGCACCCGGTGCCGCATGGCGTAGTGCGGGTACTCGGCGGAGAACTTCTCCACGAAGTACGGGCGCTCGGGGCGCGGCCCGACCACGCTCATGTCCCCGCGCAGGATGTTCCACAGCTGCGGCAGCTCGTCCAGCGAGGTGCGGCGGAGGAAACGGCCGATCGGCCCGACCCGCTGGTCGTGGGCGATCGACCAGTTCGTGCGCGACTCCTGCTCGTCCACCGGGCGCATCGAGCGGAACTTCACCAGCTTGAAGGGGCGGCCGTGCCGTCCGATCCGTTCCTGCCGGAAGAAGATGCCGCGCGGGCCCTCCAACGCCGTGGCCAGCACGCAGAGCAGCAGCACCGGGCTCAGCAAAACCAGCGCGACCAGCGCGAACACCACGTCGGACGCCCGCTTGACCGCCCACCGTGGACCGGAGAGCGTGGTGTCGCCGATCTTCACGATCGGGATCGCCCCGATGTGGTCGGCGTTCCCGCCGATCGACCGGGTGCCCCAGAGCCGGGGCGCCGCCCACAGGTCGCACGCCGCGCTCGCCGGGCGGCGCAGCAGCTCCATCAGGGTGGACTCCGGGCAGCTCGGGTCCGCGATGACCAGGACCTCGCACTCGACCAGCCGGACCAGCTGCTCCAGCTCCTCCAGCGTGCCGATCAGCGGCACGCCGCCGGGGAGCTGCGGCGCGACCGCGTCGACGCAGCCGACGAAGCGCAGGCCGTACCGGGGGTAGCGGCGGAGCAGGCGGGCCAGCTCCCCGCCGACCGGGCCGGCCCCGATCACGATCGCGTTGTGCTCCACCCAGCGCCGCTTGCGCGCCACGACGGTCAGTTTCCGGGTGACCGCCCGGCTGACGATGACCAGCCCGGCGGCCAGCGCCACCCCGCGCATGAAGCCGGCCACGTACTCCGCCGACTCGTGCCGCAGCGCCGCGATCATCGCCACCGCCGCGGCGGCGGCCAGCAGGCGCCCGCCCAGGCTGGGCAGCTCGTCGAGGAGACTCATGTGCCGGCGGGCCCGGTAGAGCCCGCCGCCGGCGAAGAGCGCGACGGTCAGGCCGGCCATCACCAGCGTGCCTCGCCAGTACCGGTCGGAGAGCAGCAGCGGCGCGAGCAGCGCGACCAGATCGGCAGGGGCGGTGATCATCCAGGCCCGCAGCCCCCGGGTCCGCCGGGAGGCGCGGGAGCTGGCGTACGGCAGGACGGCGGTCGCGTCGAGCCCGGCACGGGGCGGCGAGGCGCGCGGCCCGGCGGCGGGCGGGCCCGGATCGGCCGCATCCTCCTCGGTGGACTCGCCATCGTGGACGATTCGTGCCGGTGGGCCGATCGGCTGCGCAGCGAGCAGCGTGTGCTCACCCGTCGCAGACTGACTCGACATGATGTGTGTGACCTCCCCGTGGCAGCCGCGGTGGCGTGTCACGGAGCCACCGGGCGATCGCAGGATACGGCCCGGGCGATCCGGGTGACCAGAGTCGGCGGGGTGATCCTTGTCTATTGCGCGGCGGCCAGGATGTCGGGGACCGAGTCCCGCCGGACGGCGTCGAAGAATCCCTTCGCCCGGGCGGTGTCGGCGAAGACGACGCTCTCGTTGCCCACCCGGCCGGTGCCCTTCGTCGGGCAGGTGAAGAAGCCCAGGTTGCCGCTGCGCAGGTGCCGCAGGTCGGTCGCGAAGTCCAGGATGGACAGCGACTCGTCGACCGACACCGCGTTGGTGGTCGCCTTGAAGAAGGCGTTCAGCTTCCCCGGGTTCGACAGCGTGCCGCCCGAGGCCGCCTTGTCCAGGATCGCCTTGATCACCTGCTGCTGGTGACGAATCCGGGCGAAGTCGCCGTCGGCGAAGGCGTACCGCTCGCGGGCGTAGTCCAGCGCGGCGGCCCCGTCGACCGTCTGCCGCCCCTGCACGAAGGTGCGCTTGCTGTCCGGGTTGAGCGAGTGGGTGGAGGTGAAGCCCTTCTCCACGTCGATCTCGATGCCGCCGAGCGCGTCCACGATCTCCTTGAAGCCGGCGAAGTCGACCATCGTCACGTGGTCGACGCGTACCCCGGTGAAGCTCTCCACGGTCTGCACCATCAGCGGCACGCCGCCCCAGGCGAAGGCCGCGTTGATCTTCGCGTCCCGGCCGCCGTGCCGGCCGTCCTTCGAGCGCGGCACGTGCACCCAGGTGTCCCGGGGGATCGAGATGAGCTGCGCGCTCGACCGGTCCTTCGGCAGGTGGGCGAGGATGATGGTGTCCGAGCGCGAGCCGGAGGCGTTCTCCGGGTCGCGGGAGTCGCTGCCCAGGATCATGATGTTCAGCGCGTCCTTCGCCACGACCTGCGGCCGGGCCTGCTCGGGGACGTCGGTGAACGCGTCGACCCGCTCGATGTCCGACTCCACCGAGCGCAGGTAGAACGCGGCCGCGCCGACGCCGCCGACGCCGAGCAGCGCGACCACCAGCAGGACGATCAGCGCGATCCGGCGCCCCCGGCGGCGACGCGGTGGCGGGGACGGCGCGGTGCCGTCCACCTCGGACGGAGCTGTCGACGTCGCGTCCGTCCCGGCTACGGCGAACTGCTGGCGATCTGGCATGTGCGCGATGCTACTGAGTCCGGTTTCCGCCCGGGTGCCCTCGTCCGTTCGGTGGAACCGGCCGACTGCGCAGGTGAATGGAAACTTTCATCGTCAGCGGCCCCACGGAACTGGTAGAACGCTCCCGTGGACGCAACCAAGCTCCGGCGGGCCATCGCCCGCACCCCGTTGGCTCCGGTCGCCGCCTTCCCGAAGCGGCTGGCCCGGGTCGCCCGGCACGACGCCAAGGTGCTCCGCACCTCCGCCCGCTGGCTGGTCACCTCCCGTGAGCATCACAACTACACCTACGAGCTGACCAAGCTGAGCCGGCAGCACCTCGCCTGGTTCGTCAGCGTGGTCTGCGACGTGCCGGTGCAGCAGGTCCGCGCGTACCTCAACGAGATCGAGACCGACGAGAAGCTGCGCGGGCACATCGAGCATGCCACCGCCGCCGCCTCCCGCCGAGGCCTGGCCGACAAGCACGTCCGGTACGCCCGGAGGATCGGCTGGTACGCCATCGTCCGGGCCCGCAAGCCCGGGCACGTCGTGGAGACCGGCGTCGACAAGGGGCTCGGCAGTGTGGTCCTCGCCGCCGCGCTGCTGCGCAACGCCGCCGAGGGGCACCCGGGCCGGCTCACCTCGCTGGACATCAACCCGGAGGCCGGCTACCTGGCCCGCGCCACGCCCTGGGCTGACGTGGTCGACCTGGTGATCGGCGACTCGGTCGCCTCGATCTCCGCGCTGGACCGCCCGGTCGACCTGTTCCTGCACGACAGCGACCACAGCCGGGTGCACGAGGAGAGCGAGTTCGAGACGGTGGAGTCGAAGCTCGCCCCGGGGGCGATGCTGCTCACCGACAACGTCACCGTCACCAACGTCCTCGCCGAGCACGCCGAGCGGACCGGGCGGCGCTTCCTCGCCTACCGGGAGACGCCGGCCCGGCACTGGTACCCGGGCGACGGGATCGGGGCCGCCTGGTGAGGCTCGCCGCCGTCCACACGTACCCGGTCAAGGGCTGCCACCGCCTGGACCACGACGGCGCCCGGGTCGAACCGTGGGGCCTGGCCGGCGACCGGCGCTGGCTGGTGGTCGACGAGCACGGCGTCGGCGTCACCCAGCGGGAGGCCGCCGAACTGGTCACCCTGCGCGCCGCCCCGCGCGCCACCGGCCTGGTGTTGGGCGCCCCGGACCGCCCCGAGCTGGACGTACCCGAGCCGGCCACGGTCGAGCCGGTCCTGGTGCGGGTGTTCCGCAGCCGCCGGCCGGTCGCCGCGCTGCCCGCCGGGCCGGCCGCCGACGACTGGCTCGGCGGGTTGCTCGGCCGCCCGGCCCGGCTGGTCTGGCTGCGTGATCCGACCCGGCACCTGGACCCGGGCGAGCGGGACCATGACACCGGCGACCAGGTCAGCTTCGCCGACGAGTACCCGCTGCTGCTGACCGGCACGGCCTCGCTCGACGCGCTGAACGGCTGGCTGGCCGAGGCGGGGGAGTCGCCGGTGCCGATGGCCCGGTTCCGCCCCAACCTGGTGATCGAGGGCGCCCCGGCCTGGGCGGAGGACGGGTGGGCCGGTCGCCGGCTTCGCATCGGCTCGGCCGTCTTCCGCGCCGCCGGGCCCTGTGACCGCTGCCTGGTCACCACCACGGACCAGGAGACCGGGGTACGCGGCAAGGAGCCGCTGCGCACCCTCGCCCGGCACCGCAACATCGGCCAGAAGCTCCTCTTCGGGCTGCACCTGGTCCCCGACGGGCCGGGCGAGGTGCACGTCGGCGATCCGGTGACCCTGCTCGACTGAGCCACTGCCGATCTGCGTCGGCCCGGACCCGCGGCGTGGCCGGCTCGACGGCGTCTTAGCTTTCGCTTGCCCGGGCCGGCCGCGGCAGTTGATCTGACCGGTGGCTGTTCTGGTCGCGCTGGCAACCACGAGGGGTGTCTTCGTCGTGCGCTACGAAGCTGCTGACGTAAACGAATCATCGCGGACGCAGGCCACCGAGAGCTCGCCGGCCGTGGCGATTCATCCACGACATCAGCTTCATAGGACCCGCGGTGGGTCCACCGGTCTCTGTTAAACCGGCGGCGCTTCGGGCGCTCGGGCGGCAACGTGTCGGATCCGGGGTGGCCGGATAGCCCACGGGACGGATCGGCCGGGAGGATGACCGCGCCTGGCGCCCGCTGGCCGGAGTGTCAGGCCGCGGGGGCCTTGGCCCCGGGCGTCATGCCGCGGGGCGGTCCAGGTGGAGCCACATGAAGACCTCGTCCCGGTCGTCGCCGGGAGCGAGCCGCAGCGCGCCGGGCAGGCGGCCCACCTCCCGGTAGCCCAGCCGGTCGTAGAACGACTCCAGGCCGAGCCCGCCCCGGACGGTCACGTGCAGCCCCGCCAGGCCCAGCTCACGGCCGATCCGCTCGGCCTCGCGCATCAGCGCGGCGCCGTACCCGTGGCCCTGGGTGTCGGGGTGGACCATCACCCGCTTGAGCACCCGGTAGTGCGTCTTCAGGTGGAACCGGTTGTCGGCGATGATCAGGATGCCGACCAGCCGGTCACCCTCGTAGCCGACCAGCAGCCGGTCGGGCCCGTCGGCGATGTCGGCGAAGGTGGCCTCCGCCATCGGCCGCACCTCGGCCGCGGTCACCGGGGCGACGAAACCCACCGCGCCGCCGGCGTTGGTGACGTCCACCCAGAGGTCGAGGATCTGCTCGCGCAGCGCAGGGGTGAGATCGGGATCCAGTACGAAACGCAGGCTCACCTGCGACATCCTGCTGGAAGACGCGGGCTGTGCGATCCCGACCGTGACTTTCATGACACCACCGATGGTGCGGGAGGGGGGTTTCGAACCCCCACGTCCTCTCGGACACAGGCTCCTAAGGCCTGCGCGTCTGCCGTTCCGCCACTCCCGCCGACCCGATGAGTTTAGAGCGTCTCGCGGAGGCGGTGTGTAGGCCCGCCCGCCGCAGAATGTTGGACGTCGTCCCATGGCTGACGACGCACTTTCCGTCGGAGGCTGCCATGACGACGTCAGCGAGTTTCCGCCGACCGAGCCCTGGGATTGGCGCGCGGGATCCGGTCGGCAGGCGTACCAGCAACTGCGACGAGGTGGTCCGTCGTTGGCCGCGTTGCCCCTTGTTGTGCGCACTGCCCGTGAAGTGTGAGGTGTCGATGCCGAAGCGCTTGAGCTGCCGGCTGGTATGCGCGGGCGATCCGCCGCTGACCCGGACCCCGAGCAGTCTCATGACTTCCGTGACGCTCCGGGCCCGCGCCGCGGCTTCCGCCAGCAACTCCGGTGTGTACTTGTACCGAACCACGCACGTACCGTATCGGCGGCGTACGGCAGCCTCAGTCCAGCGCGAGGTCCCGGCGCAGCTTGGCGACGTGGCCGGTGGCCTTGACGTTGTAGAGCGCCCGCTCGATCTTCCCGTCCTCGTCGACGACGAAGGTGGAGCGGATCACGCCGGTGACCGTCTTGCCGTACAACTGCTTCTCGCCGTACGCGCCGTACGCGGTCAGCACCGCCTTGTCGGTGTCGGCGACCAGCGGGAAGGTGATCGCGTCGCGCTCCCGGAACTTGGCCAGCTTCTCCGGCTTGTCGGGGGAGATGCCGACCACCTCGTAGCCGGCGGCCTGGAGGGAGGCGAGCGAGTCGCGGAAGTCGCAGGCCTGCTTGGTGCAGCCGGGCGTCATGGCGGCCGGGTAGGCGTACAGGATGACCTTGCGGCCACGCAGGTCGGCCAGGGAGAGCGTCTCGCCGGTGTCGGTGGGGAGGGTGAACTCGGGGGCGGGGTCGCCGGGGTTGAGGCGGTCGGTCATGGCGCAGACGATACCGCCGTAGCGCGGGACGCAGTCGGTGGTGACGCGCCGGTGACGGTGATCAACACCATGGCTTGTTGCAAAATGTTGGCAACAAAGAGTCGGCACAAATAAGCTGAGCCGGTCGGTGTGGACCCGCCCGCCGCGCCCCGGGAGGTCGAGTGGAAACCCTGGCGATGCACATCTCGAACGGGATCATCGACGGTTCCGTCGCCGCGGTCTTCGCCGCCTTCGCGCTCGCCGTGCTCACCCTCTGCGTGCTGCGCGGCCGCCGTGACCTGGACGACCGGTTGGCCCCGATGGCGGGCCTGGTGGCCGCGTTCATCTTCGCGGTGCAGATGCTCAACTTTCCGATCTTCACCGCCGGGGTGAGCGGTCACCTGCTCGGTGGCGCGCTCGCCGCCCTGCTGGTCGGCCCGTGGGTCGGCGCGCTCTGCGTGGCGGTGGTCCTCGTCGTGCAGGCGCTGGTCTTCGGCGACGGCGGGGTGGCCATGCTCGGCCTCAACATCACCAACATGGCGATCCTCGGCACCGCCGCGGCGTACCTGCTGATCGCGCTGCTGCTGCGGGTGCTGCCGCGTACCCCGGCCGGGCTCGGGGTGACCGCGTTCGTGTCGGGCCTGGTCAGCGTGGTGGTCACCAGTCAGGGCTTCGTCCTGCAGTACTGGCTGGGCGGCACCACCGACCTGGGCGGCAACCTCGCCGGGCTGGCCGGCACGATGGCCGGCGTCCACCTGCTGATCGGCGTCGGCGAGGGCCTGATCACCGCCACCACGGTGGTCACCGTCGCCAAGGTCCGCCCCGACCTGGTGTACGCGCTGCGGGCCCTGAAGCCGGCCGCGCCCGCCGTCGTCGTTCCGGTCGTCGGGGGCGCCCGATGAGGAAGCGCAACTGGGGTTTCGTCCTCGGCGGCCTCCTGGTCGCCCTGCTGCTCGCCGGGGTGGTCGGCAACTACGCCTCGGCGCACCCGGACGGGCTCGACGCGTCCCTGCTCAAGGGCTGCACGGTGAACGCCGACGGCGAGATCACCGGCGGCAGCTGCCCCGCGCAGCGCGCCGAGGACCACGAGCTCGCCGACAGCCCGCTCGCCGACTACGGCATCCGGGGCGTGGACAACCGGTTCCTGTCCACCGGCCTCTCCGGCGTCCTCGGCGTGCTGCTCACCTTCGCCCTCGGCGGCGGCCTCTTCTGGCTGGCCCGCCGGCACAACCCCGCCGGTCCCCGCACGCCGGGCGGCGACCTCGCCGGTCCCCGCACGCCGGGCGACCCCGCCGGTGACGGCACGTCGGGCGGCGACCCGGCCGGTCCGGGGACGTCGGGCGGCGACCCGGCCGCGGGCGGGGCGGTCGGCGACACCGAGCCGGCCGACGCCGGGCGGCGCGCGGCCCGCGCCGGCTGAGGGGGTACGTCGACATGGGCGCGGGACACGCGCACGTGCTCTACCGCGGGTCCACCTCCCCGGTGCACCGCCTCCCGCCCGAGGTGAAGATCGCCGCGATGGTGCTGTTCACCGTCGCCGTGGTCGCCACGCCACGGGAGGCGTACTGGGCGTTCGGCGGGTACGCCCTGCTGGTCGCCGCCGTGGCGGCGCTGGCCCGGGTGGGCCCCCGCTGGCTGCTCGGCCGGGCGCTGATCGAGCTGCCGTTCGTGCTCTTCGCGTTCGCGCTGCCGTTCCTCGGCACGGGGGAGCGGGTCGAGGTGGCCGGGGTGAACCTCTCCGTGGACGGGCTGCTGGGCGGCTGGAACATCCTCGCGAAGGGGACGCTGGGCGTACTGGCGTCACTCCTGCTGGCCGCGACGACGACGACGCGGGACCTGATCGTCGGCCTGGACCGGCTGCGGTGCCCGCAGGTCCTCACCCAGATCGCCACCTTCATGCTGCGCTACCTGGACGTGCTGGTGGGCGAGGCCCGGCGGATGCGGGTGGCCCGGGTGTCCCGGGGGGACGACCCGCGTTTCCTCTGGCAGTTGCGCGGCTTCGCCGCCGGGATCGGCGCGCTCTTCCTGCGCGCGTTCGAGCGCGGCGAGCGGGTCTACCTGGCCATGGTCTCGCGCGGCTACTCGGGCCGGATGCCGGCGGTCTGGCAGGGCGCCGGCGCCGCCACCGCCGGCCAGTGGGCGGCCGCCGCGACGGTGCCGCTGGCGGCCGTCGCCATCGCCGCGGCCGCGGTCGTGCTGACATGATCGGGTACGTGCAGACGGCTCCCTCCCTGGACGTGCGCGGCGTCCGGTACGCCTATCCGGACGGTCACGTCGCCCTGCACGGGGTGGACCTGACCGTGCCGCGCGGGGACCGGGTGGCGCTGCTCGGGCCGAACGGCGCGGGCAAGACCACCCTGGTGCTGCACCTCAACGGCATCCTCACCGCGACCGAGGGGACGGTCGCCGTTGGTGGGCTGACGGTCAGCCGGGACCGGGACACCCTGGCGGAGATCCGCCGCCGGGTGGGCATCGTCTTCCAGGACCCGGACGACCAGCTCTTCCTGCCCACGGTCGCCGAGGACGTCGCGTTCGGCCCGGCCAACCTGGGGCTGCGCGGCGCGGAACTGGCCGCGCGGGTCGACGAGGCGCTCGCCGCGGTGGGGATGAGCGAGCACCGGGACCGGGCGCCGCACCATCTGTCGTTCGGTCAGCGCCGCCGGGTGGCGGTGGCCACCGTGCTCGCGATGCGCCCGGAGATCCTGGTCCTCGACGAGCCGTCGTCCAACCTCGACCCGGCCGCCCGGCGGGAACTGGCGGAGATCCTGCGCGCCCTCCCGGTGACCCTGCTGATGGTCACCCACGACCTGCCGTACGCGGCGGAGCTCTGCGACCGCTCGGTGATCCTCGACGCCGGCCGCATCGTCGCCGACGCCCCCACCCTCCAGCTCCTCTCCGACGACCCCCTCCTGGCCCGCCACCGCCTCGAACTCCCCTACGGCTTCTCCCCCCGCCCCTCCTGACGCCCTGCGATCTTGCACTTTGTGCCCGGGCATTCAGTGCGTAAGCCACAAGTCGCGGGCCCCAATTGCAAGATCGCCGCAGCGCCGAAGGGTGGGGGTCAGCGGGGGAGGGGGGTGGGGGTGCGGGCGGGGCGGGAGGCGGCGTGGAGGCGGAGGACGCCGGCGCCGAGTGCGCCGGCGCCGGTGGCGAGGATGAGCACCACGAGCACCCGGGCCGCGGTGGCCGGCCACACCACCGGGGCGACCGAGCGGGACAACACGGCGATGTTGGCGAAGCCGGCGAAGATCGTCAAGCACGCCCCGGCGAGGGCGAGCGCGAAGTCGGCGGCCTCCCGGCGGGCCAGCGCGTAGCCGCCCGCGGCGATGGCGCCCAGCCCGGTGAGCAGCATCCAGACCTGACCGTTGAGCAGGCCGAGCACCCCGCCGAGCCCGTCTGCTCCGGCGTCCAACTCCCGGCCGACGGTGAACGCCACCGTGGCCAGCCCGCCGAGGGCGAGCAGGGCGCCCACCCCACGCAGGGCCCGTACGCCGGTGGCCGTGCCGGCCGGCGCGAGCCCGGCCGCCGCGACGGCGAGGAAGCCGAGGGTGGCGGCGACCCACCAGGGGTACGCGTCCGGCGGGGGCACCCAGTCGAGGGTGCCGCGGACCTCGATGGCCTGGTCGCCGTCGCGCAGCGGGACCACCCAGTCCCGGACCCGCTGCGGGCGCCCCGGGTCGGCGGTCACCTGGGCGGGCGGCGACGATTCGAGCCAGAGCGCCCGCTGGTCGTGCCAGCGCACCGACTGCCCCTTGGCCACCCGCCTCCAGACGGGGGTGGCGGCCGGGTCGGCCTCGGGTGAGAGGTTGGTGTCGCCGGCGATGGTCTGGTTGAGGTAGGTGGCCGGGGAGCGGCGGTTCTCGTACACCCCGCCCGGGCCCACCCGCAGGTACGGCTCGCCGGAGTAGCCGAGCACCTCGACGTCCCGCGCGGTGCGGTTGACCAGTTCCAGCCGGGCGCCCGCCTCCACGACCCGGACGGTGAGCCCGGGCCGCGCGGGCGCGAGCGCGATGACCTCGGCCCGGTAGTCCGTGCCGTCGGGGGCGTCCGCGCCGTGCGCGGCGGCCGGCGCGGCCAGGGCGAGGAGGGCGGCGAGCGCGGCGGTGACCACCACCGCCGCCCGCCGCAGCGGTACCAGGATCACTTGCCGGCCGCCGCCACCGCCGCGGTGATCCCCTCCGGGGAGCGGTCCTCGACGTCCTTGCCGTTGACCTTGACGGTCGGGGTGCCGGTGACCCCGGCCTTGCTGGCGTCGTCGGTGACGTGCTCGGTCCACGGTTTGTACGTTCCGTCCTTCACGCAGGAGCCGAAGTCGTCGCGGTTCAGCCCGACGCCCGCCCCGATGTCGATCAGCTCGTCGTTGCTGAGCCCGGCGCTGCCCTCCGCCGGCTGGCGGGCGAAGAGCGCGTCGGAGAACTCCCTGAACTTCCCGCCCTGGGCGGCGCAGCCGGAGGCGGCCGACGAGCGGGTGGAGTACTCCGTGGTGGAGAAGCGGTTGAGGAAGGCCACCGGGTGGAAGACCACCTTGGCCTTGCCGTCGCTGACCAGCTGGTTGACCGTCGGGCCGCTGGTCTGCTGGAACTGCTTGCAGACCGGGCAGAGGTAGTCCTCGTAGAGGTCGATGGTGACCGGCCCCTCGCCGAGGACGATGCCGGTGCCCGGCGGGTTGGCGCCGGGCGGGGCGGTGAAGGTGTCCGACTTCTGGCTCCGGAACACGCTCCAGCCGATCAGGCCGGCGATGACCAGCACCACCACCGCGGCGACCGACGTCCAGAGCGCCCGCCTGCGCCGCTTCTCCCGGGCGATCTGCTCGCGCACCACCCGGGCCGCGTCCCTGCGGTCCTTGCCACTACTCATCCTCGTCCTCCAGGGGAGGTTCGCCCGCCAGCCAGCCGTCCACCGAGACGGGGGTGCGGGGCCAGGTCAGCAGGAATCCGGCCAGCGCCAGGAACCCCAGGTCCCGGAGGATCTCCGGGAGGTAGCTCGGGGCCCGCCCGACGCCGAGCTGCCCGCCGCTGCCGAAGCACCCGCAGTCGATGGCCAGGCCGCGCCTCCAGGCCGAGGCGATGCCGGTGATGAAGACCACCAGCAGCGCCGCGGAGACCGCGGCGGCCAGTCGGGTGGCCAGCCCGATCAGCAGCAGTACGCCGAGCGCCAGCTCCACGAAGGGCAGCGCGGCGCCGACCACGGTCGCGGCGTCGTACGGCATGACCTGGTAGGCGTTGACGGCGCGGCCGGAGGCGGCGAGGTCGCCGACCTTCGCGCCGCCGGCGACCAGCCAGACGGCGGCCAGCCCGAGCCGGGCGACGGTGCCGAGCCAGGGCCGGACGGCGGGCCAGCGGGCGGCCCGGGTGTTCGGTGCGGTCACGGTCATTTGTCGTCCCGGATCCGGAAAAAGTTCCGCGTCAACCGGCGAGCGCGTCGCCGACGGCCTCGACCAGGTCGCACCGGGCCCGGGCGACGCGGGAGCGGATGGTGCCCACCGGCACCCCTTCCACGGCGGCGGCCTCGGCGTACGACAGGCCGAGCAGTTGGGTGAGCACGAACGCCCCGCGCCGGTCGGCGGGAAGCCGGCGGACCAGGTCGGTGGCGCCGAGGTGCCCGGCCGGGTCGGGGTACGGCCGATCGGTGTGGGCGTGCGCGGCGAGCCGTTCGTCGAGCCGCCGCCGGCGCACCACCGTACGCAGGTGGTCGGCGCAGGCCCGGCGGGCGATGCCGAGCAGCCAGGTACGCACGCTGGAGCGGCCCTCGAAACCGGGCAGCGCGCGGAACGCCCGCAGGTACGTCTCCTGGGTGAGGTCGTCGGCGCTCTCTGGGTCGACCAGCGCGGCGGCGAACCGCCACACCTCGGCCTGGGTGGCCCGGACGAAGGCGGCCTGCGCCACCGGGTCGCCGTCCCGGGCGGCCAGCGCCCACCGGGTGGCACCGTCCCGCGCCGCCCCGGGGCCTGCCTCGTGGCGGCCGGCGGTGGTGTCGCGCGGGGCGGGGATCACGACACCCGAGGTTACGCGGCGTACCTGTGGGTAGCAGGACCCTTCGGCTCTTTCTATGGTCCAGCCCACGTCGGGAACTTTTCCGGGCCTACCCCCGACTACCTGCTCATGAAGTGCGACGACGTACGCGTGGCGCTGTCGGCGCGGCTGGACGGCGAGGACTCGCAGGCGCCGGCGGCGGCGCTGGAGGCACACACCCTGGCCTGCTCCGGGTGCCGCTCCTGGCTGGCGCGGGCCGAACGGGTGACCCGTCTCACCCGGCTCCAGGCGGTCGACGTACCCGATCTGACCGCCGCCGTGCTGGCCGCGGTCGCGGCGGACCGGGCCGCGGCGCGGGACGACGCCGCCGCGGCCGTGCGGGCCCGGCGCCAGGTGCTGCGGGTGGCCGTGGCGGTGGCCGCGGTGGCGCAGCTCGCCATCGCGCTGCCGATCCTGCTGGCCGGCTTCGGGGTCGAGGCCGATCCGCACACCAGCCGCGAGATGGCCTCCTTCGACGCGGCCCTCGCGGTCGGGTTCGCGCTGGCCGCCTGGCGGCCGGAGCGGGCCCGGGCGTTCCTGCCGGTGGCGCTGGTGCTGGCGGTCTGCCTGGCCGGCACCAGCGCGGTGGACGTCGCCCGGTCGAGCACCGCGCTGGTGCACGAGCTGGGGCACCTGGCCGCCGTGGTGCAGGCGGGCCTGCTCTGGGCGTTGGGCCGGGTCAGCGGGGAGCCGCCGCGCCGGCTGCCGACCGCGCTCGCGCCGGGGCGCGGGTGAGGCCGGGTCGCCGCGAACGGGCCCGGTCGGCGAGCATGATGGTCATGATTCCTGCCGTACGCCGCCGGCCCGTGGCCGTCGCCGACCGTCGATGGGCCGCCCGGCTGGCCGCCGCCACCGGTCTGCTGGTCGCCCTCGTCGCCCTGCTGCTCGCCCCGGCAAGCCCGGCGAGCGCCCACGCCGTGCTGGTCAGCAGCAGCCCGGCGGCCTCGGCGGTGGTGCCGAGCGGGCCCGCCGAGGTGGTGCTGACCTTCAGCGAGGGGGTCCGCAAGGTGCCCGGCAAGGTCCGGGTCATCGCGCCGGACGGCTCCCGGGCCGACCGGGGTGAACCGTCCTTCTCCGGTGCGGTGGTGACGATCCCGGTCGACCCCTCCGGCGTGCGCGGCACCTACCTGGTGAGCTACCGGGTGATCTCCGCCGACAGCCACCCGGTCTCCGGCGCGTTCACCTACTCGGTGGGCGCGCCGTCGCCGCCGCCGGTCGACACCGGCTCGGACAACCGCGCCGACCCGGTGGTGGGGAACGCCGTGAAGGTGGCGAAGTACCTCGGCTACGCCGGACTGCTGCTGCTGGTCGGCCCGGCGCTGGTGCTCGCCGCGCTCTGGCCGCGCCGGCTGCCCCGGCGCGGACCGGTCCGGCTGGCCTGGGCGGGGCTGGGCCTGCTGGTCGTGGCCACCCTGGCCGACCTGTGGTTGCAGGTGCCGTACACGGCCGGCGGCGGGCTGTTCGACGTGACCGGTTCGGGGTTCAGCGACGTGGTGGGCAGCGCGTTCGGCACGGCCCACCTGGTCCGGCTGGGGCTGCTCGCCGCGGCGGCGTTCCTGCTCCGGCCGCTCTTCGCCGGGCCGATCGGCCGGACCGACGGCATCATCCTGGCCGTCCTCGGCGGGGCCGCGCTGTTCACCTGGCCGCTGGCCGGGCACCCGGCCGCCTCGCCCGCACCGGCCGTCTCCGTGGTGGTGGACGCGGTGCACCTGGGCAGCATGGCGGTCTGGCTGGGCGGCCTGGTGATGCTCGCGGTGTTCCTGCTGCGCCGGGCCGACGAGCGCGAGCTGGGGGCGATCCTGCCGATCTGGTCCCGCTGGGCGGCCCTCGCCGTGGCGGCGCTGCTGCTCGCCGGCACCGTGCAGGGGCTGATCGAGGTGGCCACCCCGAAGGCCCTGGTGGACACCACGTACGGGCAGCTGCTGCTCGCCAAGATCGTGCTGTTCGCGCTGGTGATCGGGGTGGCGGCGTACTCCCGGGCACTGGTGCGGGGGCGGACGGCGGCGCAGCGTCCGGGGCGGGTGCGCCGGGCCATCTGGGTCGAGCTGGCGATCACGGCGGTGGTGCTCGGTGTCTCGGCGACGCTGGTGCAGACCACCCCGGCCCGGACCGCCGCCACCGACGTGGCCGGTACGACCACCGGCTACTTCTCCACCACCCTGTCCAGCCCGGTCGCCTCCGTCCAGGTGGAGCTGGACCCGGCCGAGCGGGGCAACAACTCGGTGCATTTCTACGCGTACACGAAGGACAACCGGCCGCAGCCGGTGCAGGAGTGGAAGGCGACCGCCGCCCTGCCGTCGGCGGGGATCGAGCCGATCGAGATCCCGCTGCTGCCGCTGACCGACAACCACGCGACCGGGGAGATCAACCTCCCGGCCGCGGGTGAGTGGCAGCTCCGCGTCACCGTCCGCACGACCGACATCGACCAGGCCACGGTGACCGCCACCGTGCCGATCAAGTAACGGAAGGCTCTCAGACACATGATCCGTCTCCGGCGTCCCGTAACCGCCGTCGCGCTCGCGTTCACCGCCGTCGCCACCGCCGTGCTCGGCCTCGCCGGTCCCGCCTCGGCGCACGTCACGGTCAACCCGAAGGAGGCGACCCAGGGCGGCTACGGCCGGTTCGCGTTCCGGGTGCCGAACGAGAGCGACACCGCCTCGACCACGAAGGTCGAGGTGGTGCTGCCGGAGAACGCCCCGGTCGGCTCGGTGTCCACCATGCCGGTGCCGGGCTGGACGGTGGCGGTGGAGAAGCGCAAGGTCGACCCGCCGGTCGACGTGCACGGCAGCCAGCTCACCGAGGCGGTGTCCAAACTGACCTGGACGGCGGCCGCGACCGCCGGCGTGAAGCCGGGCGAGTTCCAGGAGTTCCCGGTCTCGATGGGACCGCTGCCGCAGGTCGACCGGATGGTGTTCAAGGTGCTCCAGACCTACTCGGACGGCAACATCGCCCGCTGGATCGAGGAGCCGACGCCGGGTGGGGAGGAGCCGGAGAACCCGGCCCCGGTGCTCACCCTGACCACCGCCTCGCCGTCCGCCGCGCCGAGCGGAAGCGCGGGCGCCGCCGCCCCGGCCGGTGACGACGACTCCGACGACGACTCCGACGGCGCCGGCACCGCGTTCGGCATCGCCGGGCTGGTGGCCGGACTGGCCGGCCTGGTCCTGGGTGGCCTGGCCTTCCTGCGGACCCGGCGGGAGCCCACGCCGAGGCCCTGAACTGCGTCTTTGTCGGTGGCCCGTCGGATCTTCCGGCGGGCCACCGACCTTTCTGCGGTCCGTCGGGTGCTTGCCGTGGATATCCGGCGATTGTGCGGTTCACGTCGGTAAGGTCGGCCGGGTAGTTGGCTACCGAGGGGGACGACGCGAATGCGGTTCGTGCGAACGATCGCCGGAATGCTGCTGTTGACCATGGGGATTCCGGCGCTCCTCGCCGGCGGCGGCCTGTGGACCGTCGCCCGGCACGCCGACCCCGACGGCGGCTTCGGCGCCCGCTTCGAGACGGTCCGCACCCCGGGCCGGGCGATCGTGGTCACCGACGTGGACACTCTGCTGCGCGCCGAGGCGCCGTTCGCCCGGACCGGGCAGGCCCGGCTCCGGCTGACCGCCCGGACAGTCGACGGCCCGGCCTTCCTCGGCCTGGCCCCCAGCGACCAGGTGCGGCGCTGGCTCGACCCCGTCCCGCACGCCACCGTCCGGCGGGTCGCGCTGGCCCGGGGCCCGCTCCCGGTCCGGCTCGACCCGGCCAGCCCGGCTGCCGCCGGCGCTGTCGCCACCGTCCCGCTCGGCCAGGACTTCTGGGTACGCGAGGGAGTCGGCGCGCTGGAGTGGACCCCCGGTGAGCTGTCGAACAGGTCGCTGAGCCTGGTGGTGATGCGTCCCGACGGCGCAGCCGACCTCGCCCTGGACCTGCGCGCCGAGCTGCGCGCGGGATGGTTCCCGGCCGCGGCGTGGGGGCTGCTCGCCGGCGGGATCCTGCTGGTGGTGCTGGCCGTGGCCCTGTTGCTGCGCCCGGTCCGCCCGCGCGAGGTGGTCTTCGTCGTCGAGCCGGACCAGGTCCCGGTGCTCGCCGGTCGGCTCGGCGTGACCTCGCTCAGCGGCCTCGGCCCGCAGAAGACCGCCGACGGGCGGCCGCCGTTGGTCGACCGGCAACTCGTCTCGGTCGGCTCGGCCCACGCCGGGCGCTCCCGGGCCGCGATCGGCCCGGTCCCCAGCCGCCGGCCGGAGACCCCCGCCGACCTGCCGTCGAGTCCGGGGATGACGACGACCTGGTCCTGGCCGCCCGGGCCCCCCGAGCAGACGGCCCGTCCGGTCCCGGTGGACGGCCCGGCCCGGCCGGCGTCGCCGGACGACCCCGCCGACGGCTGAGGGCCGCCGGAACGACGGGTGGCCCTCCGCGCTGCCGACGCGGAGGGCCACCGTCACCGGGGGATCGGTGCTACCTGGGAGAAACTTGAGGTAGTTGTGACTAGATTAACGCCGATCGCGGCCGCTCGCGACGTCTGTCCATTTGGTGCAAGTTTCAGGATGTGGCCGGCGGCTCGGCGGACCGACGCCGGAGCCGCGTCGGCAGCACCGCCAACAACAGCAGGCTGAGCAGCACGTACGCGTTCCGGGCGACGAACTCGCCGGGGTTGTCGGTCCGCGCCGGGGCGACGCCCCAGTCCTGGAAGGACACCACCCCGTAGATGATCACGAACGCGGTGCCGACCGCGAGGGTGAGCAGCCACCGGCGCTGGCGAACCCCCTCGGCCGCGCCCCGGTCGGTGTCCAACGCGGCGTCGACCAGCACCACCACCGCCGGGATGAACCAGTACAGGTGGTGGGTCCAGGTGATCGGGCTGACCAGCCCGCCGACCAGCCCGGTCAGGGTGAGGCCGGCGAGCGCGTCGCCGGCCCGGGCGGCCCGGGCGGCCCGCCACAGCCCGAACCCGGTGACCACCACGACCAGCAGCAGCCACGGGAGCTGACTCGGCTTCTCCGGCGCGGTGATCCGGCTCAGCAGGCCGAACAGCGACTGGTTGCCGGTGTAGTCGGTGCGCCCCACCCGGTCGGTCGCCCAGAGCTCCTGGGTCCAGAACCGCCACGAGTCGGCCGGCGCGACCGCGGCCGCCAGCAGGGTGGCCAGCGCCGCCGTCGCCGCGGCCACCGCCGCCGCCCACCACCGCCGGGTGACCAGCAGGTAGAGGATGAAGATGCCCGGGTAGAGCTTGAGCGCCGTCGCCAGCCCCACGCCCACACCGGCCCAGCGCCGCCCCTGCGGTACGGCGAACAGCAGGTCGGCCAGGATCAGCACCACCAGCAGCATGTTGATCTGCCCGAAGGTGATCGTCTCCCGGGTGCTCTCCACGGCGAAGGCCAGCAGGACGGCGACCGTGAGGCCGAACAGCCGCGGCAGGTGGTGCCGCTCGACGACCGGCAGCACCAACCAGCGCGTCGTCACCATCACACCGATCCCGGTGAGGATCGTGAAGATCGCCACCGTGGCGCCGAGCGGCAGCAGCGCGAACGGCCGCAGCAGCAACGCGCTCAACGGCGGGTAGGTGAAGTAGAGCGCGCCCTGCACCCGGTCCGGCTGTACGTAGTCGTAGAGCGGATGGCCCCCCGCCCACCAGTCCATCGCCCGCATGTAGATCTTCAGGTCGAAGAAGTCGTGCACCCGCCCCGGCAGGTACAGCGCCGGCAGCACCGCCGCGAGCGCGACCACCGTGACGAGCCGACGGACCGTACGACCGCCCGGGTCGTCATCGGTGACGGCGGGCGGTGCGACGGGTTCGGCTGGCACGCAGAAACCCTAACGGTCCGCTCCGGCGACGGTGCCGAGGCGCGGGCAGGTGGGCTGCGCGTAGTCTGGTCCGGTGGCTGATCTTCTCGTCTGGATCGACTGTGAGATGACCGGGTTGGACCTCGCGCGCGATGCGCTGATCGAGGTCGCCGCGCTCGTCACCGACCCCGATCTCAACGTGCTGGGTGAGGGTGTCGACGTGGTCATCCACGCCGACGAGGCGGCGCTGGAGGGGATGCCGGAGATCGTCCGCACCATGCACGGCAAGTCCGGGCTGACCGAGGAGGTCCGGCGCTCGACGGTCACCCTGGCCGAGGCCCAGGACATGGTGCTCGACTACGTCACCACGCACGTGAAGGATCCGCGCAACGCGCCGCTCTGCGGCAACTCGATCGCCACCGACCGGGGCTTCATCGCTCGCGACATGCCGCGCCTCGACGCCCACCTGCACTACCGCATGATCGACGTCTCCTCGATCAAGGAACTCTGCCGGCGCTGGTACCCGCGGGTGTACTTCGGGCAGCCGCAGAAGGGGCTGGCCCACCGGGCCCTCGCCGACATCCGGGAGAGCATCCGCGAGCTGGAGTACTACCGGCGGACGATCTTCGTACCGCTGCCGGGGCCGGACGTGGACAGCGCCAAGGCCATCGCCGCCCAGCTCTGACCGGCGCTCCCACCGCCGGGCCGGTGCCATGCCGGGGCGGCCCGGCGGTTCCGGCGGAGGAGCCGGAACCCGGTGGACGCGGCCGGACGAGGTGTGGCTATTATTAGTCCGCACCCCGCCCGGGTCGACCGGTGCGGAGCGCATGGTGGCTGTAGCTCAGTTGGCAGAGCACCGGGTTGTGGTCCCGGTTGTCGTGGGTTCAATTCCCATCAGTCACCCGGATCCGGAAGCCCCCTCCCTCGGGAGGGGGCTTCCGTCGTTCTGCGGCCTCTGTGCCCCGTGTCCGGAAACGGCGGAGCCCCCTCCGGCGGGGAGGGGGCTCCGGTTGCTCGGTGCCCGGTGCGGGCGGGCGCGATCAGGGGTGCTCGGTCAGGGCGTCGGCTCGGCGCTCGGGTCGTCTCCCGCGCCGGGCGCGGCGCTGGCCTCGTCGCCCGGCTGCGCCGGCGGCTCGTACGGCAGGGCGCTGCCCTTGACGTATTCGTCCCAGCTCAGGTTCCAGTCGGTCCAGCCGTTGCCGTTCTGGAGCTTCCGCTCGGTGCCCTTGACCGTGATCGGGTCGCCCATCCGG
This sequence comes from Micromonospora sp. GCM10011541, assembly GCF_042650725.1. Classification (NCBI taxonomy): domain Bacteria; kingdom Bacillati; phylum Actinomycetota; class Actinomycetes; order Micromonosporales; family Micromonosporaceae; genus Micromonospora; species Micromonospora sp. GCM10011541. The sequence continues at coordinate 69,358 of NZ_JBHSBP010000002.1, read as the reverse complement.
GTGTTGGCGAAGAGCCAGGCGCCGTCGGCCATCGAGACGTTCACGCAGCCGTGGGAGACGTTCACCGAGCCCTGCTGCCCCTCGGACCAGGGCGCCGCGTGGATGAACTCACCGCCCCAGGTCAGCCGCTGGGCGTAGTCGATCTTCGTGCGGTAACCCTCCTCGGGGCCCAGCTCCTCCATGGTGTCGAAGACCGTCTTGCGGAGCTTCTCGATCACCACCATGGTGCCGCTGGACGACGGGGTGGTCTTCTTGCCGAGGCTGACCAGGATCGTCTTGATCACCTTGCCGTCCTTGGTGACCGTCATCCGCTTGGTGCGGTTGTCGACGGTCATCACGAACGACGGGCCGATCTTGACGTCCACGGCGAGGTCCGAGCGGCCGTACCAGCCGTCGCCCAGGGGCAGCCCACCCGCCTGCACGCGGTACGACACCGTGGTGTTGGCCTGCCAGAACTTCTTCGGCCGGTAGCGGACCTCGGTGGGGCTGACCCAGTGCCAGACGCCCTCCTGGACCGGCTTCGTGGTCACCGTCATCCGGCGCTGGACGTCGTCCCGGTAGTCCTCCGGGATGGCCCGGCTGAACCGGATGATCAGCGGCATCGCCACGCCGACCACCTGGTTGTCGCCGAGGAAGCTGCTCACCCGGATCTGCTTGCCGGGCTTGGCCATGGTGGTGAAGGTGCTGGTCGCGGTCGCCGGCTTGCCGTCGTCACCGGTTGCGGTCACCGTCGCCGTGTACTTCTCGCCGTACTCCAGGGCGCCGTCGGGGAGCCAGCTCTTCCCGTCCGCGGCGAGCTCGCCTTCGACGGCCTTCCCGGTCGAGTCCGTGAGCTCGACGCTGGTCTCCTGGGCGTCCTTCGTGGTGAAGGTGATGGCGGTGGAGGCCGGCACGTCGGCGGCGTCGGCCTGCGGCTCGGTGATGGTGGCCGCGGCCTTCGGCTTGCTCTCTCCGCCGCCCTGCCAGCTCGACGGCTTGCCGTCGTCGCCGCCCCCGGTGCAGGCGGAGGTCAGCACCATGGCGGCGGCGAGCACCACCGCCGCGAACCCGCGGCGTCGGTCGCCGCGCCGGGCGGCGGCCCCGCGCCGGATCAGCTCGTCCTGGCTAGCTCGCATGATTCCCTCACAGTCGTGGTCCCCGGGTGCCATCGTCCCCTACTGACGCAGGAATTCGGATACCCGTTCCCGCTAGTGAACCGGAACACCTCGACCATGATGCACCGATTTTGGTAGGCTGCTCCGGTTCGCGAGTGAGGCTCGTCTCCACCGGCGGCGTCGGCGCACGCCTTCATCGTCACGGGCCGTTGCCCGACGGACCCGCCGGGCAACGGCTGCCCGCTCAGAAGGCCGGGCCCGCCCCGCCCTTCGGCACCGGGAGGGCGCTGCCCGCGACGAACTCCGACCAGCTCATGCTCCACGCCGTCCAGCCGTTGCCCGGCACAAGCTTGCGTGGGGTGCCCCGGACGGTGATCGGGTCACCCACCAGGGTCCGGTCGAAGAGCCACTTGCCGTTCGCCATGGAGACGTTGACGCAGCCGTGCGAGACGTTCACCCGGCCCTGCACACCCTCGGACCAGGGGGCGGCGTGGATGTACTCACCACCCCAGGTGATCCGCTGGGCGAAGTCGATCTTCGTGACGTACTGGTTGTCCGGGTCCGCCTCGTCCCGGGTGTCGAAGACCGTCGACTCCTTCTTCTCCATCACCACCATGGTGCCGCTGGAGGAGGGGGTGCTCTTCTTGCCGAGGCTCACCGGCACGGTGCGGATCAGCGCGCCGTTCTCGTACACGCTCATCTTCTTGCTGGCGTTGTCGACCTTCATCTCGAAGGCGCGGCCGATCTTGGCGGTAGCGGTCCGGTCGACGTTGCCGTAGCGGCCATTGCTCAGCGGGATGCCGGCCAGGGCCAGCCGTACGGAGATGGTGGTGCCCGGCTTCCAGTACTCCGGCGCCCGGTAGTACGCCTGGGTGCCGTTGTAGAGCCAGTGCCACGCGCCCGGCTGCGGCGGGTCGGTGCGGACGAACATCCGCTTCTGCACGGCCGCGCGGTCCTTCTTCGGGATGCCCGGGGAGAACTCGGCTACCACCGGCATGCCGACGCCGTACGTCTTGCCGTCGAACATGTACAGCCCCGAGCCGATCATCGACTTCGGCTTGGCCATGGTGGTGAAGGTGCTGGTGCCCTCGTGGGTCTGGCCGTCCGTCCCCGTCCCCGAGACGGTCGCGGTGTACCGGGTGGCGTACTTCAGCGCGGTGGACGGCACCCACGACGAGCCGTCGCGGCGCAGCCGGCCCTCGACGGTCGCACCGTTCGCGGTGAGCACGACCTTCGACACCTTCCCGCCGCCCGGGATCTTGGCGCTGATCTCGGTGCTGACCGGCCGGCCGGCCGCCCCGTCAGCCGGACTCACCTGGAGCGCCGCGGCGGCCGGCTGCGACGAGGGCTCGGCGCTCGCCGTCCCCTCGGCCGCCGAGACGCTGGCCGGCTGGCTGCCACTGACGAACGCCGGCTTCTTCTGGTCGTCGCCGCACCCGGTCAGTGCCAGCGACGCCGTCAGGACCAGGACGCTCACCATCGCCCCGCTCCGCGCGAACCTGCCCATCCCCACCTCTGCTCTCGCGTGTCTCGGCGCACATCGTGCCCCATGAACGCCGCCACCTCGGTCCCCTCCGCCAGAGCGGTGGGCACTTTGTTGCGATTCGCGCCTTAAGCTCGACCGAAGAGGGGAGCCGGGGATCGGATTGGAACCCGGGTCGGAGGGCGTGCTAGTGTCTTCTCCGTTGCCAGCGAGCGCCGCTAGCTCAACTGGCAGAGCAGCGGACTCTTAATCCGCGGGTTCGGGGTTCGAGTCCCTGGCGGCGCACCAACGAGATAGGCCCTGACCTGGTGGTTCACACTGGGTCGGGGCCTTTTCGTGTCTGAGGGCGATGGGTGGTCGCTCGGTGGGTGCTCGGGAGCCGTTGGACCCGGCCGTCGTCCTCTTGGATGCCTGGCTGTCGTCATGGACCCATGGGTCAGATGCCCGGCTGTCTTTCCCGTCATACGCGGTCGAGGAACCTGTTGGCGTGGCGTCGGCTGGTGAGAGTGATCAGCTGGACGTGTGGCCCGTGATCACGGAGCAGGCTGCGGACGCGAGGTCGCATGGTGTGCCGGTAGCCGAGGATGTAGCGGACGAAGTTCCAGGTGATTCGGTCGTAGACGCCGTTGGCCTGGTGCTGGCCGCCGCGGTAGCGCCACCGTCGTTGGACGATGCCCCACAGGCATGCGGCGGCGGGTAGGTCGAGGAAGATCACGGTGTCGGCGGCGGCGAGCCGGATGGGCAGGCTGCTGGCGTAGTTGCCCTCGATGATCCACCGCTCGCCGCTGACGAGCCTCTCCTGTTGGGCGGCGAACTCGTCCCTGGGGAGCGGCGTCCAGTGCTCGTCGTAGTAGATCGCGTCGAGGTGGACCAGCGGTACGTCGAGGATCCGAGCGAGCTTCCTGGCAACGGTGGATTTGCCGCTGCCGCCGCAGCCGATGATGGCGATCCGATCCACGGCTTCCACGGTAGGGCCGAGGAGGCGCACTCCGGCGGAAGGAGGGTTAGCGGCGCTCGGATCCTGTGCTTCATCCCATGGGGACATGGTGAGGGCCCATCGTGGTGTTCCGGATGCTGCCGCATGGGTCAACTCTGAGGTGAGCGCCATCGACTCGACGTGTCGCTGACTTGATGTGACGGCACGCATGCGCTGTGCTTGCAACTGGTCATCGTTCGATCGGGGTGATTCGTGGCTGCACAGGTGGATCCTGAGTGGTGGAGTTCGGGGCTTTGGAACGGTCGACCGATCAGTGAGTTTCTGCGGCGGCGCGACATCACCGCGGTCTTCCACTTCCTCCACGCCAGGGGCGTGTCATACGGCCGGATTGCGACTCTTGTTGGCGTCTCGCCCAACCGCGCTGCTGAAATCGCCAAAGGCGTCCGCCAGGTCACGGCCTACGAGGTTTTGGAACGGATTGCAGCCGGTCTGAACATTCCGCGTCCGGCTATGGGACTCGGGCGCGACGAGGACATCGTTGTGCCTCGCGACCCCGACCGCCTGGCCGTGGAGGGTGGAGCGGACCGATCGCCGGCCGGTGCCGCCGCCCGCGTCGAGGTCAGCAATCTGGTCAGACTCCGACTGGGACTGGACGAGGCTCTGGCGGCGGCGAGTGTCGCTCCTCGGCAGCTTGAGCTGATTGAACAAGCTGCGGGCGAGCATATGAGGGTCTACCCTTCGGCTTCGCCGCAGATCATGCTGTCGCTGCTGGCCGCCGACTGCCGAGAGGTCCAGGCGCTTTCGCTTCGGCGGCAGCCGGCGGCAGTCCAGTCCCGGCTGTCCGGGGTGGCGGCGTTGCTGGCGACGATGTGCGCTGATGCGTTGATGAGGCTCGGGGATGTGGCCGAGGCTCGGCGGTGGTACGGCACGGCGATTCACGCGGCGGACGACAGCGGGGAGGCCCGGTTCAGGGTGCTCGTGCGGGCCCAGGCGGCGATGCTGCCGTACTACTTCGGGGATCCAACCCAAACCGTCGCCCTGGCAGATGCGGCTCTGGCGGTGACGTCGAACGCATCGTCGCCGGGTGCCCTGGCAGCGGCGGGCCGGGCGCGTGCTCTGGCCCGGATCGGCGCCATCGAGCAGGCGCGGTCGGCCATCGATCAGGCACGGCGGCTGTTCGATCAGGCTGGCGACGAGGACACCGACGTGGCGTTCAGGTTTCCGGCGAAGCGGCTGCTGTTCTACCTCTCCGGGGCATACACCTGGCTCGGTGACACGGTGGAGGCGTACCGGGTCCAGGACGAGGCATTGCGGCTCTACGGCGCGGCTCCGGCCGTACCGATCGACGTGGCGCTCATCGCCCTGGACCGGTCGATGTGCCTCGCGCAGGACCGGCGGGCGACCGAAGCGGCGCTGACCGCGCGTGATGCCGTCGCGGACCTGCCCGAGACGCAGCGTACGGAGATCATCCTGACCAGGGCCACCGACGTGGCCACGGCGATCCCCGGGAAAAACGGGCGCGGCGAGGTCGCCAGCTTGACGGATTACCTACGGGCGTGCCGCGAGCGCGCCCGTAGTCTTGGGACCACAGCCGCACTCGGTCCCTAGGAGCCCCATGTTCGTCGAGGCGCGCACCCGGCCGGTGCTCGCCGAGGTGTGTCGTCTCCTCGGCTACCCCGACTCGAACGCGATCCTGCTGCGGCACCACACCAACGCCGTCTACGCGGTCGGTGACGTGGTCGTCAAGATCGCCCCGGGCGATCATGACCTGGAACGGGTGCGCGGGATGGTGGCCGTGGTCGACTGGCTGGTGGCCCGAGGTTTCCCCACGGTGGGCCTTCATCCGGGCGTGTCCCAGCCGATGCGGGTGGGCGGGTACGCCGTTACGGTCTGGCAGCGTCTGGACCCGGCACACGACGACCCCATCACCGTCTCCGAGCTCGGAAGCCTTCTCCGGGACCTGCACGCCTTGCCCGCTCCGCCGGTGCCGCTGCCTTCACTGCGACCGATCCACGGCATCGAGCGGGCCGTCACCCGTTCGGAGATCCTGAACGGCAAGGAACAGGATCTGCTGATGGGCCGGCTCGAGGCGCTGGCCGCCGGCTGGGAGGCGATGCGGTTTCCCCGCGGCACGAGCATGATCCAGTCCGATCCGCAGATCCGCAACGCGCTCCGGCGTTTCGACGGCACGCCCGTACTGGCCGACTGGGACGGCGCCGCCCTCGGGCCCCGGGAGTGGGACATCGCCACGGTCGCTGTTCACTGCCGCCGGTTCGACCCGCCCGGTCAGGATGCCTTCGCCGGCTTCACCGCCGCCTACGGCTGGGATGCCACATCCTGGCCGAGGTTCGAGGAGCTGTGCCAGCTCCGTGAGCTGCAGATGATCGCCACCAACGCTCGCAAGTCCCGGCCCGGAACCGAGGCCGCCGACGAGGTGCGCCACCGGATCGCTGGCCTCGTCGACGACGCGGCGGAACTCCGCCGCTGGCACATTCTCTGAACCGAGTCTCGTGAGGCGGGCACCGCCTGTCCTCTCCGCATTAGCCCAGGTGGGACACGGTGAGGCCCACCGTGTCCCACCACGCTGGGTCTGTCTCCGGCCAGTGCCGCCAGCGATTGTGGACGTCAGGAACACGTCGGCGGAACGGTCCAGGACCATCCTGAGCCCCATGGCGCGCCGACGGGCCAGCGGCAATGTCACGCCAGGGAGACCCAGATGGATGTGCCGATCGGCGACAGGTCGGAATGCGACCCGACGCACCGGCAAGTGCTCGCGCCGGGCACTCCGTCGACCGCACGGGTGACTCCCCGTTCGCGTACCGCCAGCAGGGCTGCGTGGGCGGGTGACCGGCGGTCTGCTCCCAGCCGCTGGCCGACGGCGGTGGGCTTGCCGGTATGCCGGCAAGCCCACCGCACACACGCGCCAGCGCCGACCGCGAGTCGGCTATGACGGTGTACGTGTCGCGTTACGCGGCGACCGGCGAGCTGACGACAGACCGCGCAGCCGCGGCTGCGGCGTCGGCGCGGCGGGGCTCGACCGATCCGCCACTGCTGACACACGTCTGGCGGATCGTGTTCGAGCGGCAGGCGCGGGAAAGCGACCGCCGATGAGCGGCGACGGAGTGTCTGCCGCTGAGGTCGACCCGAAACTGCCGTCGGAGCATGTGCCGCTGCGTCCGCTCTGGCTGTGCCGGGCCTGCGGGCAGCCCTGGCCCTGTGGACGGGCCAAGCTCGCCCTGTTGACCAGCTACCAGGGCAGCCGGCTCAACCTGCTGCTCTACCTGTCCGGCTGCCTGCACGAGGCCATCGACGACCTGCACCGACTCAACCCGAGCACCACCGGCGACGTCAGGAACCTGTTCGACCGCTTCCTCGGCTGGCCGGCCCGGCATCGCCGCCGCCCGTCCATCGCCGAACCGCAGAGACCGGAGGAGACATGACCGTCCGGGAGATCGGGATCATCGCCACGACAGGGCAGCCGGCCATCGCCGGGACTTCCACACCCTGGTCCTGCAGCCCACCAGCTTCTGCAACCTGGACTGCAGCTACTGCTACCTGCCCGACCGGCGCTCGCGCCAGCTCATGTCCGTCTCCGTTGCGACAGCCTGCGCCCGTTCAATCGAGCAGCAGGACAGCGCACATCCGGTGAGCGTCGTGTGGCACGGCGGCGAGCCCACCGCCACCCCGATCGACGTCTTCCATGAGCTGCTCGCTCCCTTCGAGGCTCTGAGGCGGGCTGGGAGGGTGCGCCACGAGATCCAGACCAACGCGACGCTGATGAACGAGCGGTGGTGCGATCTGTTCGCCGCCTACGACTTCGCAATCGGCGTCAGCATCGACGGGCCCGGCATGCTCAACCGGAACCGGCTCGACCGGGCCGGACATGCGACGACGGCCCGGACGATCCGCGGCACGCGTGCACTGGCCGAGGCCGGCTTGCCGTACTCGGTGATCTGCGTCGTCACACCCGAAACCATCGACCACGCCAATGACCTCGTCGAGTTTTTCACCGCACTGCCGGGATGCGAGTCGGTGGGCTTCAACATCGAGGAACAGGAAGGCGCCGCCCGCACGCCGGTGCCGGAGGAAGCCGCGTACCAGTTCTGGAGTCGACTCGTCCGGCACCGACTTGCCGGTAGTCCGCTGCGGATCCGCGACCTGGATCGCTTGGCCGACTACCTCGGCGCCACCCGCGCCGGCCCTACCGACCACGGCCCGTACGAACCGATCCCCACAGTCGCCCACGACGGCCAGGTGGTTCTGCTGTCACCGGAACTGCTGGGTATCACGAGCCCGCGGTACGGCGACTTCATCGCGGGCAACGTGCTCGGTGAAGCGATCGGCGACATGGTGGCCCGCGCCGGTGAGTTGCGATACGTCGCTGAGTTCGTGACGGCGCTCAATGACTGTGCGGACCGCTGCGCGTTCTACGACTTCTGCCGGGGCGCTCAGGCCGGCAACCGCTACTTCGAACACGGCAACTTCACCGCCCGGGAGACCGGTTACTGCCGCACGACTCGGCAAGCCCTGATCCGCGCCGCCGCGGATGACCTCACCCCTCAAGGAGGACCGTCATGACCAACGCCCTCGCTGCGCTTCTCGACGCACCGCCGGACCGCCTCGCCCTCCTCGGCGTCGACCCGCAGCGCGCGGTAGCGTCGATCGACGCGGCGAAGTTCGACAACCGACCCGCCTGGGACAACAAGGGGAAGTTCGACAGCCGCCCCGGCTGGGACAACTGGAACAAGAAGAAGTAGCCCGCCGACCGGCGGCTTGAGTCGACACGCGGGGTGGCGTGCCCATCCCGCGTCCGAACAGGTTGGAAAGACATGCGTACGACCACCGTGGGCGACGTGACGATCCTCCTGCCCGACCTCGACCCGGAAGACCTCGACCAAGTCAGCGACCTACCCGACGACGACCTTCACGACGGCCTCGTACAGGCCGCTTCCTGGCGAGGTCGACAGATCGCCGACTGGAGTATCCGAGGCTGCCGGATCACCGGAGCGGATCTCGGTGAGATCGCCTGGGAGGGTGGTGCCCTTTACGGCTGCGAGATCGTCCAGACGGACCTGTCCGGAGCGGCCCTCACCGGCGTCAGCATCGAGCGGTGCTCGGTCACCGGCTCCCGCCTCACTGGAATCCGACTCATCGACGTTCGCCTGAAAGACGTTTTGTTCGACAACTGCCGGTTCGACTACGCCACCCTGAACCGCGTCAGCGCCGCCGGTTCGGTGGCCTTCATCGACTGCACCCTCGTTCACGGCACTTGGTCATCCTGCCGGCTCTCCGGTGTTGTGTTGCGGTCGTGCGACCTCAGCAATCTGGAACTGGACTCCTGCCGTCTCGACGGCGCTGACTTGCGGGGCAGTCGACTGCACGCCTTTGCGGCATCACTGGACAATTTGCAGGGCGTCGCCCTCACCGAGGAGCAGCTTCCCGAGCTGACCCGGATGGCCATCGACGCCCTGAGCATCGACGTCCGCGCCGATTCGGCGCGCGGCCACGACCGCTGACGCCGCTACCGGCTGCGGCTTTGGTTGAGGCAACAGCCGCGAGATCGAGCGAGTGGCCAGTTCGTCGCAGACACCGTCCACGGCTCGTCCGGTCGTCTACCTGGATGGGCCCTTGGCGCATAGCTCGTTACCGACGGAAGACGCAGGAATGACCCGCTGGCGTTGTTACGTTCAGTAACAGCCGCTTCGGTGCATGGCGCGTCATCGCCGAGTCGGCAGAGGCTTGTCGCGTGCTTCTGGAAGATCGGCGCCGCAGTATGGCGCTAATCGTGGAGATCAACTATTGGCGGTCCGATTTGACCGCACTGTGTTTTTCTGTCCTCAACTCTTCGGCTGATTCACTGAACAGTGATCTCCAAAATCGACCCCAAAACCACGGTTTGGATATGTGGGTGCTCGCACGGCCCGCTGACGCGTCGCCCAGCGGCCCGCGGCGAGCGCTGTTTCCGGTCACGGTGGTCCTGAATCTCGGTATCCCGGTTGGCGCATTGAATACTCTCTGTTGCGGTTGTCGGGAACGGGGTGTCGGACTGTCGGCACCCGGAGGGATCATCGGGGGATGGGTGAGCAGGGTGCCACGCGGCGGTTGTCTCCGCGGCGGTGGCGGATCCTGTCGTACCTGGCGCAGCATGGTTCCGCGTCGACGCTGGACGTGGCGCTTGTCTTTGCGGTGTCGCGGCTGACGGCTCACCGGGATCTGGTGTGGCTGCACGAGGCGGGACTGGTGCGCCGCGAGCGCTCGCCGGAGGACCGGACCCATACCTGGTGGTACGGGGTCACGGCCGAGGGGACCGACGTGCTCCGCCGCGCCCTGACGGGATCGGGGCGGCCGGTTCCGCTGCGGTTGGGTCAGCGGTCCTCTGGTGTGGCGGATGCCCTGTTGTTCCTGCCGTTGGTCGAGGTGTCGCGGCGCAACCCGGGGCGGTGCGAGCTGTTCCAGTGGCTGGCGACGATGGAGACCTCGTCGTGGTTGCGCCAGCACGACCTGGCGCGGCTGCGGGCCGACGGGTACGGCGTATGGCTGCAGGACGGGCGGTGCCTGCGGTTCCTGGTACACGTCGACCGTGGGCCGATCGGCGACGTTGTCGCCGAGCACGAGCGGCCGGTGTCAGGGCTGGGTGGACTGCTGGCCGGCCACCGGCGTGCGGACCGGCTGGTGCCGGTCGGGGTGGTTCTTCTGATCGCGCAGGATGCCGAGCGGGAGGACCGACTGCGGGCCGACCTGCTCCGCCGGCCGCTGCGGAACGTTCTCGCTACGACCACGGAGCAGTTGTTGTATCGCCACTGGCCGGACGAGCAGGTATGGCAGGTGCCGGGCCGGAATGGCCGGCGTCGCCTCATCGAGGTCGGATCCTGACCGCACCACGTCACGATGCCCCTGCCGTCGCCAACGCCAGCAGCACGGTGCTGGACCTCACCAACGGCAGTCCCGAGTGGCACACAGCCGTCAGCGCGGCAACCGCGACGGCATGGAGCCCGCACTACCGCGCCTGCATGAGCCAGCCTTCAATGACAGTGAAGTCGTGCTCGGTCAGCCCGCGGCTTGGGTCGACCCGATGTAGCAAGGCCGGGCCGTGGTGATGAGTCGATACCCATTGCTGATCGGCGTGGGAGATCTCGTCGTCGACCCAGACGAAGGGGCGTCCCTGCGCCCACTCGACCAGCCCAGGGGTCTTCCAGTGCACGGGCCCCATCTCGTCGGAGTCGGGCCAGTCCACGACGGGCAGAGGCGGTAGCCCGAGCAGCGGCGCGAGCACGTCGTTCGCGTCGCTCATCCAGGTCGTCGCCCACACCAGATCACACGGCAGGGCCTTCAGCCGGCGGCCGTGTTCCGGGTTGATCTTGTGCAGCAGGGGATGGGCATCGGCCGGTAGAGCCGGTACCACGGGGCGGCCATGTGACATGCCCGGCTGAGCCGCCGCGGGTGTGCCGAACGGGATGAGGGTGCCGTCCACGTCAAGGAACAGCAACGGACGCGGCGCAGGGGCGGACATGACCGCAGAGGCTAGCCCTCACCCCGCCACCGGACCTCCGCGCTTTTCCAGGCCATTCGTCTCGCCGATGCTCCCGGCGGCCGGCACGCGTGCGCCGCTGACGGCGACCAAGGCAGGGGCGGCGCCGGGATGCATCTCTCACCGGATCCTTTCCGCTCCGGCGGCGCTGTGGTCACCCGACCACGCCAGCAACATCACATCCCACAGGTTCAACCAAGGAGTTCTCGTGGATTCGTCGACACCTTCAACTACTGCCGAAGGCATTGGCAGTGATGAGTTCCGGCTTGATCCCCGTTCGGGGGTCGGGCTTGGGGCCAGCGTTGACGTCAGTCTTCAGCCGGACCCCCGAACGGACCCCCTGTTTCCTCTCACACCGCAGGTCAGCCCGTCTGTCAGCGCTGGAGCGTTGTCCTGCGACAGACCCTGCATGGTCTCGGGTCTCTCCCCCTGGGGCTGGCATTCCGTATCCGGGAAGGAGGTGGTAGCCGGTGGATGATCCGGTCCTTCGGGTCCAGTCCCAGCTGACCGGCCGTGATCGTGTGCTGTTGGGCTGGTTGTACGACCACGGCGTGTTGACGTCGTTCCAGCTCGCGAACGCCTTGTTCCCGTCGTTGGACTTCTGCCAGCGGCGGCTGCGGACCCTGTACCGGCTGCGTCTCGTCGCTCGGTTCCGGCCGCAGCGTGCCGACGGCGGCTCGTACCCGTACCACTACGTCATCGACCAGCTCGGCGCTGAGGTCGTCGCGGCCAGCCGGGACGATCGCCCACCGCGGCGGGACCACGCCCGGGTGGAACGGCGGCGCTGGACCTCGACCCGCAGCCTCTCCCACCGCCTCGGAGTGAACGGCTTCTTCACCGACCTGGCTGGGCACGCCCGCACCCATCCGGGCACCGGCTTGGTGGAGTGGTTACCGGAGGCGGTGTGCCAGCGCGCCGGGACGTTCACCAGCCGGCAGGATCCGGGGCTGGTGCGGGCGTATCAGCCGCGGGTCCGTCCGGACGGCTACGGCCGGTGGGTCGATGGCGGTGTCGATGTGCCGTTCTTCGTCGAGTACGACACCGGCGCCGAGCAGTTGTCGATCCTGGCCGGGAAGGTGGACGGCTATCAGGAGCTGTTCGCGACGATCGGGCGGGTGTGGCCGGTGCTGTTCTGGTTGCACTCGGCCGCCCGGGAGCGCAACCTGCGCAGCGTGCTGGCCGACGTGCCGCTGGCGGTGCCTGTCGCCACCGGGGCCCGCGACCACGCCGCGATGGCGGGCCTGGGCCCGGCTGGGGCGGTGTGGGCCGTGGCCGGCGGGGAAGGGCAGCGGCTGCGGCTGGCTGATCTGGCCGGGTACGCCGTCGACGTCTCCAGCCGGGCGGGTGAGGCCGCGTGATCGGTGACGGCACGACGGGGGCGGACAGTACCTCCGCTGCGGAGCGGACAGCGACGGCCGGCGTCTGTCACGGATCTGTCGTGAGCAGCTCGGCCAGTGCTGACAGATCCGTGAGAGCCACGGACGTCCGCTCCCACAGCGGCCGGACCGCGTCCCCGTCCGGAGTCCGCAGCGGGCGGTCCGCAGCCGGCGTCCGGCACCCGTCCCGACGGTCGTCCGACGCCGGGCCGGTCCGCAATCCGGTCCCGCCTCCTGCGACTGACGGACGGACCGGAACCCCGGTCCGGGTCGAGGAGGTGATAGGCCACGACAGCACCGATCCCTGACCTGGACACCAGTCCGCGCGGCAGCCGTGTCGAGGGTGTCGTTCAGGTCGTCATCATGCTGGCGATCGGCGGCGCGGCCGGGGCGGCCAGCTTCACCCACGTGCACAACGTGGCCGCCGCGCACGGCCAACCCGGCTGGCTGGCCTGGGCAGACGCGATCGTCCTGGAACTGATGTCCATCGCCTCCGGCCTGGAACTGCGCCGCCGCAAACGCGCCCACACCTCCACCGTGTTCCCAGCCACCGTGCTGGCCTGCGCGGTCACCCTGTCCCTGGCAGCGCAGGTCGTCGAGGCCGAACCCTCGGTCATCGGCTGGGTCGCCGCCGCCGTACCCGCGCTCGGGTTCCTCGTCATGGTCAAGATCGCCCTCGGCCGCACCAGCACCGCCACGCCCGCCACCGCCCGAACGATCGCGGACCGGCGGCCGGATGAGGCCGGGCGGACCCGTCCGGACAGCGGATCAGACGAGGCGACCCGGTCCGGCGTCACGGCGGGGGAGCGGTCCAGCACCCGGACCGTCCGTCCACCGGCTGCTCGTCGCCGGAGTGGCGGACGGGACCGGCGACGGCGAGCGGACCGGGGACGGTCCGCGCAGATGTCCGGCGACGCGGCCGAGTTACTGCCGGCGGCGCGAGATGTTCGGGACCGGCTCGCCGCGGACGGGCAGGCACTGACCCGGGCGGCGCTCGCCGAAGCCCTCCGCGCAGCCGGTCACACCGTGTCCAACACCCGAGTATCCGAACTCCTCAAGACCCTCAAGGTCGAATCGTCGGCACCACCCGAGCTGCTCGTGGATCCGGTCATGCCGACCAACCCGATGCCACCGCCTCTGTCACCGGGCCGGCGCAGCGGTGGCCGAGCAGTCACCCCTGCGCCGGTCGACCCCGGCGGGAACACCCCGCTCGGACCGAACAGTCATCCCTTTTACGACCAGGAGAACCCTGATCATGAACAGCCCCATGAATGACGTTGACGAGACCGCCCGCATCACGACCGACAGCACCATCACCGCGCCCGGCGTCGGGGAGGTGTGGACGATCGAGCGCATCCGTGCCCTCGGCGTCACCACCACCCTCGCCACCACTGCCTCGGTGCTCGGGATTAGCCGGTCCCAGGCGTACCGGCTCGCCGCCACCAATCAGTTCCCTATACCGCTGATCCGGGCCGGCAGCCGCATCATCGTCCCGGTCGCCGCCCTGCTCCATCTCCTCCAACCCGACCCCGCCGCGACCGGCGGCGGGCGACTTGATGCTGCTGGGAAGGTGAGCGTGGATGCGATGACCCCGCCACCAGCGGATTCCACCCGACACCGCTGGCGGTACCAGACGGAGCATCCAGGAGACGATGAGTGAAGGGATCCACCTTCAAACGCTGCGGCTGCCGCGACAGCGTCACGGGCCGGCGACTGGGACGCTCCTGTCCCCAGCTTCGCCGGCCCGGCGGCGGCTGGTCCCGTACCCACGGCCACTGGCACTGGCAGATCGACGTACCCGCTCGCGCCGACGGCACCCGCCGCCCACTCCGCCACGGCCCCTACGCCACCCAGGCCGACGCCGACGCAGTGCTGGACCGCATCCGGGCTGCGCTCGCCGTCCCCGACCCCACCGACCCGCACACCACCGTCACCACCGGCGACCTCATCGAAACCGCCGTCAAGACCAGCGCCCCCATCCCCACCCCCGACCAGATCCGGCGGGCGCTGCACCTGGACATCACCCCCACCGAACTCCCGACGATGCAGGCGTACCTGACCGACTGGCTGGCCGGGCGCAAGAACATCAAGAAGGGGACTCTGCGCTCCTATGAAGGGCACATCCGGCTGTACCTGATCCCGCACCTCGGCCACCTGCGCATCGACCGGCTCCGCCCCGGCCACATCGACGCCATGTACGACGCCATCGCCGAACGCAACACCACCATCGCCACCCTGCGCGCCAGCCGCGACCCCGCCAAACGCGACCAGGTCAAGAACCAGCGGATCGTCGGCCCCAGAACCCTGCACGTCATCCACGCCACCCTGCGCAAAGCCCTCAACGACGCAATGCGCCGCCACCGCTACATCGACACCAACCCCGCCCTCATGATCGAACTACCGACCGCCCGACCACCCAAGCCCACCATCTGGACCGACCAACGCATCCGCACCTGGCGCGACACCGGCAAGACCCCCAGCCCCGTCATGATCTGGACCCCCGAACACACCGGCAGATTCCTCGACCACACCCACCACGCCAACGACCGGCTCTACGCCCTCTACCACCTCATCACCTTCACCGGCCTGCGCCGAGGCGAAGCCTGCGGCCTGCACTGGGACGACCTCGACCTTGACAACCGCACTCTCGCCGTCCGCTGGCAACTCGTCCAACACGGCTGGACCACTGCCATCGACACCCCCAAGACCGCGGACAGCGAAGCCCCCGTCGCCCTCGACACCGAAACCGTCACCGTCCTGCGCGCCCACCGAACCCGCCAACATCGCGAACGACTCGCTGCTGGTGTGGCCTGGGCAAAGACGGGCCTGGTATTCAGCACCCCGACCGGCGCCCGGCTTCACCCAGCCGACGTGACCGACCACTTCCACCACCTCGCCACCCAAGCAGGGCTACCACCCATCCGCCTCCACGACCTCCGTCACGGCGCCGCCACCATGGGCCTCGCCGCCGGCGTCCAGATGAAGGTCATCTCTAGCCGGCTCCGGCACTCCAGCCCTCACTTCACCGCAAAGTTCTACGGCGACGTGCTGCCGGAGCTGTCTCACGCTGCCGCGGAGGCCACAGCGGCTGTGGTACCCCGACGGCGGGGCGGCGGCGCGCAGCCGGCATAGGCGATTTGGCTGCGGCGATCTGGCTCACGGAGATCCCGGAGGGTCGATACGCAGCATTCCTACGACGACGCGAGCAGCGTCCAGGCCGCGTTGCTCGCGAGGTGCCACATCGCCAGTCGCTGCCGAGAACGGTGCCGTTGTCCGGCTGGCGATTTGAGTTTCGGCACACCACGCCTGTTCGACCGCCCGCTACGCCGCTATGGCCCGAGCATGCTCCGCGTCCAAGCGCGCCTGCCCTGCAACCTGTCCGCCCTTGCGGCGCTCCACTGATGAGTTCCAGCGCACGTGGTCAGGTTTCGCTGTCATGTCCGGCCGGGACCGTCGCCGGCCGGAGGGGATCTTCCACACCCCTCCTTCCCGGTAGAGAGCTGGGAGGGTCGCCTGAACAGCAGGGCTTAATCCGGCCACACTCGGTCAGACCGGGTGTGGACCGGCCTCTGCCCCCGCAGATAAGGTAGGCGTCCCCGATGCGCTCATCGCTGGCTGTCGACTGGAGGTTGCACCTTGGCTGAACCCTGGCTGTCCGCCGACGACATCGCTGCCCACCTTGGCGTCACAAAAGACACGGTCTATGCGTGGATTGCCGAGAAGGGCATGCCAGCCCACAAGCTCGGCCGACTCTGGAAGTTCCAAACTAGCGACGTCGATGAGTGGGTCCGCAGCGGTGGCGCCGCCTCATCGGGCGACGATGCGCGACCGGACTAACCCCTTCGCGCGACCGGTCGACCCGCGGAAGTGTCGGTGGGGCGCCATACCCTGAACGACTTGCCTGGAACTGGAAGGAGGTGCCCGGTGGATGAGACGGTGACCACTACGCGCTACAAGCTCTCCTTCACCAGCGGTGCCCTCCTCATGCGTGAGGCGGTGATCGCCGCACCGCTGTATCTGCGTGAACGTGACTGGTCCAAGGTGCGTGCGGTGATCCAGGGCGACAATCTCCTGCAAGCCCGCACGGTCGCGTCTGGGCGGCGCTTCGCACGCGAGGTTGTGCAGCGGCTCGCCATGCTCACCGGTGACGAGATCGAGCTGCTTGTCGACGCCACGGCCACCGAGCGTGCCCACCTGCTGTGGGCGGCTGCCTGCCGCCGCTACTCACTAATTGGTGAGTTCGCGGAGGACGTCGTGCGGGAGCGGTTCCTACTGCTGACAGTGACGCTCAGCTACGAGGACTTCGACAGCTTCGTGCGTGGCAAGGCCCTGTGGCACGGGGAACTGGTCGAACTCAGGGAGTCGACGTTGCGTAAGTTGCGCGCGAACTTGTTCCGGATGCTGCATGAGGCGGGTCTCCTGTCCGACGACGGTCACATCCTCCAAGCCGTGTTGTCGCACCGAGTTGCTGGTGAGCTGGCCGCACGGACGCCGAGCGACGTGCGGTTCTTTCCGACCACCGATGGCGCCGCAGGGAGGACCGGGTGATGACGCGCAAGGAGGTGTCGAGGCAGGAGGAGCACCTGTTCACCGTTCTCAGCGGCAGGCGGTTCCTCCGAATGGAGGGCCTCGGCAACGAGGTGCCGTTCTTCATCTACCCGTACGCCCCGGAGGACGCTCTTGAGGTTGCCCGGTCCAAGAAGCGCATCAAGAACCGGCTCAGCAACAAGGGCATCGAGGTGCTTGAGGTCAACCTCTACGACCTGTCGGTGGAGATCCTCAAGGAGCGCGGTGTGTGGGATCGCTTGCTTGCACTCGAACCAGAGCAGGACAAGGGCGACTTCCGCGAGCTGCTCCAGGGGATGCTCGACCCTCAGCTTCACATCGCCCCGGCGATCCGCGCCAAGCTTGCCGAGCGTGACTTCGACATCTTCTTCTTGACCGGCATCGGCGAGGTCTTCCCCTACGTCCGCTCACACAACGTACTCAATAACTTGCAGAGCGTCGTGGTCGGCAAGCCGATGCTCATGTTCTTCCCCGGCCGCTACGAGCAGTCCGACACGTTGGGGTCCTCGCTCGTGCTGTTCGGGCGGCTCAAGGATGACCAGTACTACCGAGCCAAGGACATCTTGGAACAGGAGGCTTGACTCGATGTTGAAGCTGAACGCGATCTTCGCCAAGGACGTGCAGCGCCCGATCGAGGGCGTCATCAAGGCTGACGACACCGCGCACTTGGGCACCGAGGTTGACGAGTATGTGCTGACCAACGAGGCCGCCAAGGGCCTGGAGCTGCTGCTTGAGGCGTACACGAACTACACCAACGCCAACGGTGTGTGGATCTCGGGCTTCTTCGGTTCTGGTAAGTCGCACTTGCTGAAGATGCTCGCTCATCTGCTCGGCGACGTAGAGGGACAGGAGTTCCCGCGCGAGCGCGTGTCGGAGAGTTTCCGGTCCAAGGCGCAGGGTGCGTTCCTCCCGGCGCTGCTGACCAAGGCCGACCGCATCCCGGCCAAGAGCCTGCTGTTCAACATCGACCAGAAGGCGACGCTGATCAGCAAGGATCAGAGCGACGCGTTGCTGAAGGTGTTCGTCAAGGTCTTCGACGAGAGCCGGGGCTACTACGGCAACCAGGGCCACGTCGCCCGGTTCGAGCGCGACCTGGACAACCGCGCCCAGTACGAGGCGTTCAAGGCCGCGTACGTGCGGATCGCTGGACGCGACTGGTCCCAGGGCCGCGAGGAGGGCGTGCTCGAAGAGGTCAACGTGGCCAAGGCATACGCCCAGGTCAGCGGCCAGACCGAGGGGACCCCCACCAACATCCTGACGAAGTACCGCAACGAGTACTCGGTGTCGATCGAGGACTTCGCCGACGAGGTCAAGGCGTGGCTCGACAAACAGGAGCCTGACTTCCGGCTGAACTTCTTCGTGGATGAGGTCGGCCAGTTCATCGGGTCCAACACCCACCTGATGCTGAATCTCCAGACGATCGCCGAGTCGCTGAACACCAAGTGCCAGGGGCGCGCGTGGGTGTTCGTCACCTCCCAGGAGGACATGGACAAGGTAGTCGGCGACCGCACCAAGCAGCAGGGCAACGACTTCTCCAAGATCCAGGCTCGCTTCGCCACCCGAGTCAAGCTCACCAGCGCCGACGTCGAAGAGGTCATCCGCAAGCGCCTGCTTGAGAAGAACGACACGGGCGAGTCCGCACTGCGAGCGATCTACGCGGCCGAGTCGGCGAACTTCAAGACCTTGTTCGACTTCGTCGACGGGGCCAAGACGTACCGCAACTACACCGACGAGGCTCACTTCGTCGGCACGTACCCGTTCGTCAGCTACCAGTTCCCGCTCTTCCAGGCGGCGATCGAGGGCATCTCAGACCACAACGTGTTCGAGGGCCGCAACAGCTCGGTCGGTGAGCGCTCCATGCTCGGCGTCGTGCAGCAGGTCGCCAAGGACATCGGCGATGTCGAGGTCGGCAGGCTCGCGACATTCGACCACATGTTCGCGGGTATCCGCGCCTCGCTGAAGTCCGCCGCACAGCGCGCCATCGATCGTGCCGAGCGGGACCTGCCGGATCCGGACTCGGACACCACCAAGCTTGCCGTGCGGCTGCTGAAGGCACTGTTCCTGGTCAAGTACATCGAGGGCTTCCACGCCACCCCGCGCAATCTGACGGTGCTGGTCTACGACCGGTTCGGGCTCGACCTTCCTGCTCTGTCCAAGCAGGTGCAGGATGCCTTGACGCTGCTGGAGATGCAGACGTACGTCCAGCGCAACGGCAACGTCTACGAGTACCTGACGAACGAAGAGCAGGTCATCGAGGAAGAGATCAAGAACGTCGACATCGACGCATCCGAGGTCAGTGGTCGCCTGTTCAAGATCCTCTCTGGCGATGTCATCCGCACCAGCAAGCTGCGGTACGCCAAGAACGGCCAGGACTTCGCGTTCGGCTACAAGCTCGACGATCAGGTGTACGGGCAGCAGCGTGAGCTGACGGTGCACTTCATCACGCCCGAGTATCCGTACAGCCCGGAAGAGATCCGCATGCACAGCGCGGGCAGGGACGAGCTGCGCGTCATCCTGGAGCCCGACGAGCGGGCTCTGGCGGATCTTCGCTTGCTCATCAAGACCGAGAAGTACACCAAGCGCAAGCAGACGACCTCGCTCTCCGCAATCGAGGAACAGATCCTGCGCTCCAAGGCGGCGCAGAACGTCGAGCGCGAGAAGGAGCTCGTTGAGCGCATCCGCCGGGCCGCAGGCAAGGCGGATCTCGTCATCAACGCCGCCGATGTGACCTCCACGTCGCAGGACGCCATAGCCCGCGTTACCGACGGGTTCCAGGACCTCGTGAGCCGCACCTACACCCAGCTCAGCTTGCTCGGGGGGTCCACCTACAGCGAGCAGCAGGTCGCTGCGTTTGCCAACCCTGACCAGTCGGGCATGATCGACGACCCGTCGCTGTCGAAGCTCGGAGGTCCGGGCGATGAGGTGCTCTCGTTCGTGCTGCAACGCGACCGGCTCGGCGAGCAGGTGACGGTCAAGACGATCGTCGGCGCATTCCAAGCCAAGCCCTACGGCTGGGACCTCGCCTCGATCGAGGTCATCATCGCCTGGCTCATCGGCAACTCGAAGATCACGCTCACCGTCGACGGCAATGCCCTGAAGCGCACCGAGGTCGCCGCCGTGCTGCGCAACACGCAGAAGCACTCGCATGTGGTGGTTGCCCCGCAGAAGGTCTTCGACCAGCGCAAGGTTGCGGCGTTCCGCAAGTTCTGCACCGACTTCTTCGATGAGGCGAGTGCGCCGAAAGACCCGCTGGAGCTGGCGCGGCACGGCAGCGAGAAGCTGCGCGGCAAGCTCGACGAACTCAAGGCGCGGGTGACCGGCTCGAAGTACCCGTTCGTCGAGCAGCTGGCCGCACCCATCGCGCTGCTCGAACAGGCCGTGGGCAAACCCGACGAGTGGTACCTGACCGAGTTCGGTCTCGCCGACGAGCTGCTCGACGCAAAGGAATCCGTGATCGACCCGATTCAGTCGTTCCTCGGTGGTGGTCAGCGCGCGATCTACGATGGAGCGGTCGCGCTGCTCGCCACGAACGCGAACAATCTCGGCTACCTGCCTGCGGGCAGCGACGCTGACGTGAAGCGGATGCTGGACGACCCCAACGCGTTCCGTGGTAACCGGATGACGCAGCTCAAGCAGGCCGCAGAGGCGCTCGGCAAGCAGATCGGGGAAGCACTCGCGACCAACCGCGCCGTCGTGGTCGAAGCCATCGAGGGCCGCAAGACCGAGGTGCTCGGCAGCGCCTACTACGGCAACGCCACCGAAGAGGCACAGGAGAGGGTCGTCCGCGCGATCGACCAGATCATCGCCCGGGTCGGCAGCGAGAAGCAGATCGCGCTCATCCGCGAGCAAGGGAACAGCTTCGGCGAGACGATCTACCCGTCGTTGCTCGACCAGCTCGTATCCTCCGCTCGGCCTGCGGGCGGCACCGACGATCCCGAACCCAAGCCGGTCAGGCAGACCGTCTCGGTCAAGACGATCACCGCGCCCGGCGTTCACGGTGTGCTGGAGACCACCGAGGACGTCGACCGATACCTCGATGCGCTCCGCGGCGCGCTGCTGTCCACGCTTAACGACGGAAAGCGAATCGCACTCTGATGGAAACCGCTCCACTGAAGTCCTTTGCCACCTGGGCGCGCACCGCACTCATCCGCGAGGTGGCAGCCCGCATCGCCGTGGTCCTCGCCCCTGCGTCACCCGAGCGTGTCGAGCTGCCGAATGCTGTGGCCGCCCTGGAAAAGGCCGTCAAGGCATCAGGCGGCGGCGATGCTGGCCGCGCCGCGATGGCGGACAAGGTTGCATACACTTGGTTCAACCGCATCATCGCGCTGCGATTCATGGACGCCAACGGATACAGCGGCATCGGCGTCGTCTCACCCGAGCGCGGCCGCGAAGGCGGTCAGCCGGAAGTCCTCGCCGAAGCCAAGCGCGGGAACATCGACAACTCGGTCGTCACCAACAAACGCACCGCGGAGACCATCACCAGCCTGCTAGACGGCACCCGGCGCAGCGACGACCCACAGGGCGAGGCGTACGCCCTGCTGCTCGCGGAGTACTGCCGCTACTGGAACCGCTCGATGCCGTTCATGTTCGAGCGCGAAGGCGACTTCACGGAGCTGCTCATCCCGGCGAACCTGCTCGCCGACGACTCCGTGATGGCCCGTGCGGTCACCGTGCTCACCGAGGAGGTCTGCCAGGACGTCGAGGTCATCGGCTGGCTGTACCAGTTCTACATCTCGGAGCGTAAGGCCGAGGTGTTCGCCGGGTTCAAGAGGAACAAGAAGGCCGGCGCCGTCGAGATCCCGGCCGCCACACAGCTATTCACGCCGCACTGGATCGTCCGCTATCTCCTCGAAAACTCACTCGGGCGCCTTTGGCTGCTGAACCGGCCCACCTCGCGCCTGGCCGACCAGATGGACTACTACATCGCCCCAGCCGATGAGGAGACCGACTACCCCAAGGTCGCCAGCCCCGAGGAACTGAAGATTATCGACCCCGCATGCGGCTCTGGGCACATGCTCACCTACGCGTTCGACCTGCTCTACGCCATCTATGAGGAAGAGGGCTACGCGCCGTCCGACATTCCACGGCTGATCCTCACGAACAACCTCTTCGGCACGGAGGTCGACCCCCGTGCAGGGGCGCTCGCCGCGTTGGCCCTGACAATGAAAGCTCGGTCGCGACAGCGCACGTTCTTCAACAAGAAGGTCGAGCCGAACATCTGCGTGCTCGAGCCGAGCTCCTTTACACCGGGCGAGTTGGACCTGCTCGTCACGCCGGACGGAGATCGTGCCGCAGAGGAAGCGTTTTGGAACCAGTTCCGGCACGCCGACACCTTCGGCTCCCTGATTCGTCCGAGCGAAGCGCTGATCGAGCCGCTTCGGAAGCACCTCACGGAAATCGAGCCCAGCGATGGAGACCTGATCTCGAGCGAAGTGTTTGTCCGAGCGAGTCGGGTGATCGCCCAGGCGAAGCAGCTTTCGCGGTCTTACGACATAGTCGTAGCCAACCCTCCCTATATGGGCAGCGGAAACATGGATTCTCGGCTTGCCGCACTGGCGAAGCGCGATTACGCGGCTTCGAAGATGGACCTCTACGCGATGTTCATCGAGCGGAGTCTCGACCTGGCCCATACCGCTGGGTTCGTGGCGATGGTTACGATGGATAGTTGGATGTTCCTGGGGGCATACAGCCGGTATCGCAACTCTTTGCTGAAGGGTTCGAGAATCTCGACTCTGGCCCACCTCGGAACCGGAGCGTTCGAGACGATTGGCGGTGAAGTCGTCTCGACCGTGGCTTTTGCCGCACAGGCTGCGCTAGCGGGAAGCTCTCGATCGACGTTCATTCGAGCCGTCGACGCCGAGGGTTCTGAAAAGGCTGATGCGATTGTCGGTGCCAGGCAGGGCCGCCGCCCCGACCTAACCTGGGTCAGAGGTGTCTCCGAGTTTCTCGACGTGCCCAATACTCCGGTAATTTACTGGGCTTCCGAGAACGAGATCGCCGCGCTGAGGCAGGGGCCATACCTCGGAGACCTGCTCCAGGCGCGGGAAGGGCTCACGACGGGAGACAACGACCGGTTTTTGCGCCGCTGGTACGAGGTATCACTTGCCGATATCGGTTTCGGGAACGAATCGACCGAGGAGAGTATCAAGAGCGGTGCGACGTGGTTTCCGTACCAGAAGGGGGGATCCTCGCGCCGGTGGTACGGCAACTTCGACTATGTTGTCGACTGGGAAGATGACGGTGCCCGGTGTCGGCGAAACGTTGATCCTTTGACTGGTAGAGTGCGCTCGCACAACTACAACGGCGCATTCGCGTTCCGGCGAGGTCTCGCCTGGTCGAGCATCTCCGGCGATGGCTTCGCCGTACGTCACGTTGACGGCGGATTCATGTTCGACACGAAGGGCCCGATGGCGTTCGCAAACCGCGAAGAGGAGCTCCTCGTACTCGAGGGATTCATGAACAGTTCCACGGCCACGCGTTTCATGCGGCTGCTCGCGCCTCGCCTGGACTTCAAACTCGGGCACGTGCTGAGTCTTCCGATCCGAGTTCGTGGAAGTTCGGAAGTCGAGAAGCTCGTGGAGTTCTGCGTCGCCGAGGCGAGGTGGGAGTGGGACATGCACGAACTGTCGGTGGACTTCGCCCGATCACCCATCCTAGGCCTCGCGACGACCGCTGAGGAGGCGGTGGACAGGGCGTTGCGGAACGCGAATGAACACATGACTCGACTTGCTGACGCCGAGGAGGCGATCGATCACTACTTCGCCACGGCTTACCTGGGGTCCCAGCGGCTTAGAGAGGCGGTCGTCCGGCGACCGCCGCAAGCCGAACGTGCCAGTCGTGTCCACGCCGCGATCGAAGATTTGGTTTCCTACGCCGTGGGCTGCATGTTCGGTCGCTACAGCCTGGACGAGCCGGGCCTGATCCTCGCGAACCAGGGCGACACGCTCCAGGACTACTTGGCCAAAGTGCCGAACCCGTCGTTCCGGCCGGACAGGGACAACGTGATTCCGATCGTTGATGGCGATTGGTTTGAGGACGACATTGTGGCGCGGTTCCGGCAGTTCTTGCGGGCGGCGTTCGGGGAGCGGCACTTTGAGGAGAACCTGCGGTTCGTTACCGAGGCGCTCGGTGTCGAGGACCTGCGCGACTACTTTGTGAAGTCGTTCTACAAGGACCACGTGCAGCGGTACAAGAAGCGCCCGATCTACTGGCTGTTCTCCAGCCCGAAGGGATCGTTCAACGCTCTCATCTACATGCACCGCTACACCCCGTCCACGGTCTCGACCGTGCTGAACGAGTACCTGCGCGAGTTCAGGGCGAAGCTGGAAGCCAGCCGTCAGCATCACGAGCGTCTCGCCGTGGGTACGGGCAAGCCACGCGAGAAGGCAGCCGCGCAGAAGGAGGTCGACCGTCTGCGCAAGGTGCTGCTCGAACTCGGCGAGTACGAGCACGACGTGCTGTACCCACTGGCGACCCAGCAGGTGCGGATCGACCTGGACGACGGCGTGAAGGCCAACTACCCGAAGCTCGGGGCTGCGCTCAAGAAGATCCCCGGTCTTGAGGCAAGCGATGAGTGAGTTCACTGCCGTTCGGTCTCACCTGGAGCGTCGCTTCGAGACGCACCGGGTGGTGTTCTGGCACGACCCCGAGGGCGAGTACGCCGCCGAACTCGACTCGCTCGGCTTGGAGGGCGTGGAGACCGTTCGTGTTGCCAACGACGAGTACGCGGTGAAGAACCGGCTGCTGCATCTGGAACCTGACGCGAAGTTCCTCGTCTACCGTTCGGGTGCCGTGCCAGCGGGGATCGGTGACTGGCTGCTCGACTTGGAACTGGCCTACGGCGTGTTCACTGCGGACCGGACCTCACTGGTGCAGCAGGAACTCGGGCTTAACGCGGACGGCGTCGGCGAGGTCGTCGAGGCGCACGAGAGGTTCTTCCGGTCGACCAAGCGCATGCAGAGCCTCAGGGCACTGCTCGACGCTGACGATGACGCGCGGCTGCTGCGAGCCAAGATGTCGGCAGTGCTGCTCGGCCATCGAGAACACAGCCTGCTGGAGATCACGCGCATCCTGCTCATCGAGAACGCCAACGGTGCCGGCACTAAGTACAGCGTCCTCGCTGACTACGGCCTCGATAAGTTCTTCTGGCAGGGCGCCCAGTCGATCTACGGCTACACGTCTCCGGGCCCGAGCATCGACGACTTTGTGCTGTGGGTGTTCCGACAGGCTATCGCCGGATTCAAGTCCGACCGCCCAGGCGGGCTCCGCAACATCCAGCTCGACTTCGGCAGCCTGCGCTACGACGTGCGCAGTCAGAAGGCGATGAAGACGCTAGCGAAGCGCGTGGCCCGCGACTTGGACTACGCGAGCACGATCGAGGACGCTAGCTTCCGAGACCTGCTGGGCAACGACCTGTTCGAGGAGGTCGACCGCAAGATCATCAGCAATCTTGCGGGTGCCGTCGCCGACCGGACCGTCACGGCCCGCGAGGTCACCGAGGTGATTCGCAATCGGCAGAGCAGTATCTGGATCGACGGGTACCGCAAGCTGTACGCCGCGATCGGCAGTGCTTCCGACCTGCTGACCGCGCTCAGCGCGCTCAACCTGTCGATGCAGTCGTTCGACGAGGGCCTGGAGCGGTACCGGCACGACTGGTTCCGCATCGACCAGCACTACCGGCAGTTCGTCTACGCCGCCCGCACCGCCGAGCACGCCGGCCCGCTGGAGGCGCTGCGCGCCCAGGTCGAGAAGTTCTACGCGAACAAGTTCCTCTACGACCTAGGGAATGCGTGGCAGCAGCAGGTCGACGGCATCGACCGGTGGCGGTCCGCCGTACTCCGACCGCAGAGCTCGTTCTTCACCGACCACGTCGCACCGATCATCCGCGACGGCAGGCGCAAGGCCGTCGTCATCATCTCCGACGCTCTCCGGTACGAGGTCGCCGACGAACTCGGCTCACGCATCCGCCAGGAAGACCGGTTCGACGCGACCCTCGATGCTGTTCTCGGCGTGCTGCCGAGCTATACGCAGCTCGGGATGGCCGCACTCCTTCCGCACGGCACGATCGGGCACTCCAAGGACGGCGATCCCGTTCTGGTCGATGGCCAGCGTTCGGACGGCACCGCGAACCGCAGCAAGATCCTCGACACCGTGGACGGGAGGGCGATCCAGGCAGAGGACGTGTTCTCGCTGACCCGCGAGGAGTTGCGAGAGCTGTACCAGCAGCACCAGGTGCTGTACGTCTACCACAACCGCATCGACGCGACCGGCGACAAGGCAGGCACCGAACGCCAGGTCTTCGAAGCCGCCGAGGACGCTCTGCGCGAGCTGGTCGAGCTAATCAAGCGCCTGACGAACGCGAACGCAACTAACCTCCTTATCACGGCCGACCACGGCTTCCTGTTCCAGGACACGGCGCTCGCGGACGCCTTCTACCTGTCGACGCTGCCTCAGGGCGACGAAATCAAAGTCACCAACCGTCGTTACGTCCTCGGCCGTGGGCTGAAGGACGACCCCGCGTTCAAGTCCTTCACGTCAGCAATGCTCGGCCTCGACAGCGACCTCGACGTGCAGACCCCGAAGTCGATCCATCGACTTCGGCTCCCGGGTGCGGGCTCACGCTTCGTCCACGGCGGCGCGGCCTTGCAGGAGGTCGTCATACCGGTACTCGCGGTCAACAAGAAGCGCAAGAGCGATACGCGCCTGGTCAACGTCGAGGTGCTGCCCGAGTCGGACAAGATCACCACCGGCCAGTTGGTGGTCAAGCTGTTCCAGTCCGAGCCGGTCAGCGAGAAAATCCAGGCCCGCACCGTACGTGCGGGGCTCTACGTTGGGGAGGCCCTCATCTCGAACCAGCCCGAGCTGGTGTTCGACCAAGGGTCGACCGATAAGCGCGACCGCTACCAGAGCGCAGTCATGCTGCTCAGCCAGGACGCCAACGGCTACAACAACCGGGCGGTCGAGTTCCGGCTCGAGGAACGGATCCCCAACACGAACCAGTGGCGTGTCTATGCCAAGGCGATGTACACGCTGAAGCGCTCGTTCGCCTCGGATTTCGACTTCTAGGGAGTGCTGCCGTGAGCGAAGTGAGCGAGGTCAGCTGGGAGGCATCCGTTGAGCCCGACGCGCCGGTCGATGCCGCCCCGGCGCAGAGCGAACTGGACCGCAAGATCAACCGCCTGTTCCCGGGCGTTGTCGTGCGCAAGGACTTGGTAAAGGCCGTCAAGGGCAACGCCATCGTGCCGTCCTATGTGTTGGAGTACCTGCTGGGCCAGTACGCGGCATCCGACGACGAGGCCACCATCCAGGCGGGCATTGACACGGTGCGCAAGATCCTTGCCGACCACTACGTGCACCGGAATCAGTCCGAGCTGGTGAAGTCCACCATCCGTGAGCGCGGGCGGCACCGGATCATCGACAAAGTGACTGCCACGCTCAACGAGAAGGATGACGTGTACCAGGCCGAGTTCGCCAACCTTGGCATCAAGGGCGTGCTGGTCGAGCCCGCGACGATCAAGGCGCATCCGAAGCTGCTCGTCGGCGGCGTCTGGTGCATCTGTGACATCGAGTACTTCCACAGCGACGACGCGCGGGTCGTGCCGTGGATACTCGGGTCGATCAAGCCCATCCAGTTGTCGAACTTCGACTTCGAGGGATACCTGGCTGCCCGGCGGGAGTTCACCACCGACGAGTGGATTGACCTGCTGGTGCAGTCCATCGGCTTCAATCCCGAGCTGTTCGGCCGGCGGGCCAAGCTCATCCAGCTCGTGCGGCTCATCCCGTTCGTCGAGCGCAACTACAACCTCGTCGAACTCGGCCCTAAGGGCACCGGCAAGTCGCACATCTTCTCGGAGTTCTCGCCGCACGGCATGCTCATCTCCGGCGGCGAGGTCACTGTGCCGAAGCTGTTCGTCAACAACGCCAACGGGCGTATCGGCCTGGTCGGCTACTGGGATGTCGTGGCCTTCGACGAGTTCGCGGGCAAGAAGAAGCGCGCGGACAGGGCGCTCGTCGACATCATGAAGAACTACATGGCCAACAAGACGTTCTCGCGCGGTGTCGAGACGCTCGGCGCGGAGGCGTCGATGGTGTTCGTCGGCAACACCTCGCACACCGTGCCGTACATGCTCAAGCACTCCGACCTGTTCGACGAGCTGCCCGACAGCTACCACGACTCGGCCTACCTAGACCGACTGCACCACTACATTCCGGGCTGGGAGGTCGATACCATCCGCGGGGAGATGTTCTCCAGCGGCTATGGGTTCGTCGTCGACTACATCGCCGAGGTGCTCAAGTCGATGCGCTCGGCGGACTACTCGGACCGCTACCAGCAGCACTTCACGCTCTCGTCGAACATCTCCACCCGCGACCGCGATGGCATCCACAAGACGTTTTCCGGGCTGATGAAGATCCTCTATCCCCACGGGGAGGCCACGCCCGAGGAGATTGAGGAGGTCCTGCGGTTCGCGATCGAGGGCCGCAAGCGCGTCAAGGACCAGATCCTGCGCATCGACTCGACGATGGCCGACGTCAAGTTCGGTTACCTGGACACCGGTGGAGTCTGGCACTCGGTCTCGACGCTCGAAGAGGACGAGTACCCGGCCTACTACTACCGCGAGCGCCGCGAGGGCACCGAAACCACGGCCGATGGAGGCGAACCGACGCCAGGTGGCTCGGCACCGACCGTGGAGGCCGAAGCACCGCGCCAGCCCGAGCCAGTCACCGAGCCGCCGCTATTCGAGGGGCACCGGGAGTTTCAGGAGAACCAGCGTGGCGTCTCATTCGACACGCTCATCATCCCGTACCTGCGTGGCGCGGGGCAGATAACGATCGTCGACCCCTACATTCGCCAGTTCCATCAGGCCCGCAACCTCATGGAACTCATTGAGGCGATTGCCAGGACGAAGGACGCAGCCGACGAAGTCAACGTCAAGCTCCTCACCGCGGAGAACATCGAGAGCGCGGACAAGCTGCGCAAGCAGCTTGAATTCCTCGTCAAGATCAAGCAGGGCGCGGCAGCGGGAGGCATCAACTTTGACGTTGCGTTCGACGACACGATTCACGACCGCTCGATTGTCACGGACGCGGGCTGGAGAATCCTCCTCGGCCGTGGCCTCGACATCTTCCAGTACGTCACCGGCGACGCCTTTGACCTCGCGACCAAGCTTCAAGCGTTCCGCCAAGTCAAGGCATTCGGGATAACCTATATCCGCGAGGGCGGGTGACCGAGGTGACGGCAACTGTGGTGCGGTGGGGGATGAGCGAGTTAGGCCGCCACACCTCACGCACGCTTCACCGTATATTCCGCTGACCAAGAGGGGTGGCAAGCCTGGCAGTGAAACGAGTCGCGATCGTCGATGTGATGTCCACCGATGTGATAGCGGTGGTAGATGCCTGCCGCTGCTTCGAGTGGGCGCCCTACCCGGGCGGCTGGCGGGGCGAAGTCGAGGCGGCCTTGATCGATGCGGTGCTTTCCATCCAGGCCAGGTACGGGCGTCCGGATAACGGTGTGCGGGGTGCGCTCGCACGGTACCGCCGGCACGAGGACAGGCAACGCCTGGACGATCTCACCCGGCTGGCCGCATGGTCGGCGAAAGACCTGCAGGATGTGCTTGAAATCGCGCAGCGGACAGCCGGCGTGCCCAAGGCGGCGGCGATCGTTGAAGCGGCGACGGCGCTGGTCGCCGTTGGCGTGCGGCACGCCCACCAGGTGGAAGCTGACGACGACGCACGCAGGGCTGGCCAGCGGCGCGCCTACACGTCGGTGCGCGGCCTCGGCGAGGTTACGTGGGAGTACCTCGGTATGAGTCTCGGCATCCCCGGAGTGAAGGCCGACACCTGGATCATCCGATTCGCCTCCAACGCCATCGGCCGTCACGCCGGTCGAGACCAGGCACGAGCGCTCGTGATGGCGGCTGCGGCGGAGTTCGGCGTGGATTCGATCCGTCTTGACTACGCCATCTGGCGGCACATGAGTACGACCGCACGCAGGCGTCGACGCCCACCCTGATGGGTGAGGCCTCACCCTGGCGGCGCTCACATTGCCCCGATTGGCATTAGGCCTCTGGGGGTCAACGGAGGTGGGAGCAGCTGACGACCACGCATCCCGCATCCCGGTGCCGTCGCCCGGAGTGGTGTCGAGTCCCGGCACTCTGCTATGCAGGCTCGCGATCTTGCTCCCACTGCTTCAGCCAGGCTTTCCTGGCGCGGCCGGCAGGTGATTCGGGATTGCGGGCAGCCTCCACGATCTCCGCGATCCGGGGGCTTCGATCGGCGAGCACGTCGAGGATGGCATCCACCATCGGCGGTTCCAGCGCCAGTTGTAGCGTCCACTCGCTGCTGTCATAGCAGCCGAAGATCGGATTCTCCTGGTCAACCTCGACGAGCCGGCTCCCAGGAACGGCCTCGCCGTTGTGGCCCCCTGTACTCGCTTCGACGAACAGTTGCGCCAGCAGCTCCTCCCCAACAGGGCTGCCAAAGAAGTTCGTTGATAGTGAGCCGTCCAAGAGCCAGTCGACGAACGCTACGGCGTCGTCACCGCGTCGCGCGAGATCGACGTCGTCGGGCTCGGATTCGTCAAACCTAGTGGTGCAGGCCACGACACCGGAAGTAACAAGCCCAATCGTCGTCCGATCGGTGCCGGAAGTCATACTGGCCGTTTCGGTGAAGCTCAACTCGCCCCACCTCGGGGACAGAAGCGGCTCCGTTCCCCACCAGTCGGGGTCCTCGGGCAGGAACCGCTCACCTTCCGACGTGGAGAAAATAGGCCAGCGAGCACCGTTGACGTACAGCACACGATGCATCCCTCTCTCCTGTGCGCTCTCGGCTTCTTCGATGTGCTTCTCCCACATGCCGTCAGACCACAGGCTCCGATCGACGACTTCCCCGCCACCAGGGGCAGAAAGCGCCAGTGGCAAGTGCCGTAGCGACTCCTGGGTTGCCTGGACCCGGGTGACCTCATTCGGGTGGACCTCACTGAGGGTCAGGTCGGCGCTGATGAGCACGGCTACATCACTGCCAGGACAGGGGACCTCCAGCCCGTCGGCGCTGAGTCGCCACAGCATCTCTCCCCTCCGGAGCACCTGCACCCGCTCGAGCAAGCGCTCTTCCTCGCCTCGGGGGCTGTAGCGCGCAATCTCATACACGAGCTCGCCGTCCATGCTGTTCTCCCCTGGTCATCGTCGTTCCCAGCTATCGGCCGGTTCGCAGCGGTCCTGAACCTGGTCCACCGCCGATTGTGAGACTGCCGTGCCCGTCAACAGCTTCGAACGCATCGGCGGACGGTGGATCATCAGCGGCGACCAGTCTAAAAGTTCGGCCTTTCGTGCGGGCCCGCGGACCTCCCCGGCGTGTAGCGGCTGGCAAGGTCTTTTATCACGAGTCCCTCGATGCCGGCACCGGTCCACCATCGGAAGCTGGTGTGCATGGCTCACGCTGGCGTGATGCCGAAACGCTCACGCCAGGTATCCGCCGGACCGGTGTTACGCAGGGGCCTCGGCGAATCGCACAACTCGCGTTGGCTGTTCGGCCCAGAGACGCGGTGGTGCCCGGCTGCGTAGGCTTGCGGGACAATGACCAGGGTTCGGCCCCTGGCTCCTTTCTACCCGGCAACTGGCGGACAGCAAGGAGTGCCTGCTCGGTGACGCCCCCCTCATCGACTGGTGATGTGACGTTCGGATATTTCCCCGACCATGAGCGGATCGACGTCGCGCTCGACCGGGGTCGGTTCGCGCGCGCGCTCGTCCTGGACACGCCCGTGCGGTCGCTCGCCGATCAGGTAAGCGAGTGCCGGGTGCTGTGGCACCCGGAGGTGGAACTCCCCGAGGGCGTCTACTGGTTCCAAGGGGTCGAGGACGGCCCGGTCATCGTCCAGGTCGCGGCCGGTGCTCTGCCGGGCGGCGCCATGGTGGAGTCACCCTATGGCCTCGACGCCGAGCATCCGCTGCTCGCCGCGTGGGGCTGGGCGGAGGATCTGTGGCACAAGGCTGCGGTGGTCCCTGCTCCGCTCTTCGCGCTCAGCGAGGCTGCCCTCACTCACCCCGGTGGCGTGGACGTGGTGGTGCGCGACCGCAAGTTCCTTCGCGAGCATTGGTCCTACACGGTGATGGTTGAGGGCCGCCAGCAGGACGTCGTGGAGTCGCGGCTGCGTCCATTTCCGAAAATCGACAACCCGCCGACCTGGGTGACCCGCGAGCCGACCCCGGCGAGCAGGTTCGGTGCCACCCTCACCCGTGCCAAGCTGCTGGGTAAGTTCGCCAACACGCTTTTTTCGTTTCGCGCCACGCGGACGACGTTCCGGCCCTACCAGTTCAAGCCGGTGCTCAAGCTGCTGCAAACCGGCAAGGCGAGGTTGCTCATCGCTGACGAGGTGGGCCTGGGCAAGACCATCGAGGCGGGCCTGATTTGGACCGAGATGGAAGCCCGCGGAGAGGCCGACCGGGTCCTGGTCGTGTGCCCGTCGAGCCTGGTGGGCAAGTGGAAGCAGGAGATGGAGGACCGCTTCGAGTTCGAGCTCACGGAGCTCGACAGCGCGGGCTTGAAGTCCTTTCTCCAGCGCCACCAGCAGAACCGGTTGCCTGCCCGCCAGGCCTACATTTGCAGCCTCGAACGTCTGCGCACATGGGGCGGGCTGGAGGATCTTCGGGCCGTGCCGCCCGTGTTCGATCTGGTGATCGTTGACGAGGCGCACTCCATGCGCAACCAGGACACCAAGAGCTACGCGCTCGGCACGGAGCTGGCGGACTGGGCCGCGAGCCTGGTCTTCCTCACCGCGACGCCGATCAACCTCCGCGAGCAGGACCTGCTCAACCTGCTCGAACTCCTCGTGCCAGAGGACTACGGGAGCAGCCTGGACCTGCAGCTACGGCTGGAGCCCAACCGGATCATCAACGCCGTCACGGCGCGCCTCGTCGAGAAGGGGGTCCGCGGCCGGGAGCTGATCGCCCAGCTCGGTGAGCTCAGGACCACATCGCTCGGTGGCGCGCTCATGCGGCGGCCCGACTTCGGGCTCCTGCGTGACGTGCTGGTTAAGGACGAGCTGACGCCGCACGACATCGTCGACGCCAAACGCTACCTGGCCGGACTGAACACCCTTTCCACCGTCATCACGCGCACCAAGAAGGTCGAGGTCGACGACCGCAAGGCCAAGCGCACTGAGGACCGGCGAAAGATCAACTGGACCGACGTGGAGTCGGACTTCTATAAGGAGTACGTTCGGTGGTGCTCGGACCGGGCCGCGGCGATGGATAGCAATCTCTATTTCGCGATGCAGATGCCGCTGCGCCTGGCCAGCGCATGCCTTCCGATGGCGCGGAAGGCGGTGCTCGACCCGGGCGCCTTCGACATCACCGATGCTGACTCGGATGCGGCCGCCTACCGACTCGAACCGCACGCCGAGCTTGTCGCTGCCGCCCAGCGCCTCCCCGAGCACGTCGACACCAAGTTCGACACCGTGCGGAAGGTGCTGCGACGGTTGCACCAGCAGGAGCGGCAGGCGCTGCTCTTCACACACTCCCGCCCGACCCTGGCCTACCTCGCCGGCCGGCTCGGCACCGAGTTCAAGGTCGCGGTCATGCACGGCGGAGTCAGCCGCGAGACGCGGCGCCAGATCATGGCCGACTTCCGTGCCGGTGGCTATGACTTCGTGCTCGCCAACCGGGTGGCCAGCGAGGGCCTGGACTTCGAGTTCTGCTCGGCCGTGATCAACTATGACCTGCCGTGGAACCCCATGGAGATCGAGCAGCGCATCGGCCGCATCGACCGGATCGGGCAGAAAGAGGAGACGATCCTCGTCGTCAACTTCGTCAACGAGGAAACCATCGACGAGCGCATCCTTGCCCGCCTGCTGGATCGCATCGAGATCTTCGAGTCATCCATCGGCGCACTGGAACCCATCATCTCCGCGCAGGCGCCCAAGGCGCTGCAGGCCGGCTTCGACTTCACCCTCACGCTAGCGCAGCGAGAGCAGAAGCTGCACGAGGCGCTGACCGCCATCGAGGAGCAGCGCGCCGGCCTGCGGGACATCTCGGACGCGTCGAACGCGCTGCTGGTGGGCAACGACGTCGACGTCGCCGGGCTCGAGGACGACCTGGTGAGGACAGGCCGCTACATCGGGCAGCGCGAGCTTGCCCTGCTGCTCGACGACTGGGCGCGGACCGATGCCGCGACCGGCGTGAAGGTCGCACCCGACGGCCTCACCCTGGAGCTACGGGGCAACGCCGCCATGGCCGCCCGCGTCGACGATCTCGCCAAGTCCGCGCAGCGCTCCCGCACCGAGACTCGGTCGATCTCCGCGCAACTGCGCAACGAACTGCCGCTCACGCTCGTCCTCGACCAGGAGCACGCCCGCACCCACGGCGGCACCCTGCTCACCGCCACCAGCCCACTCACTATGGCGGCCGCGGCCATTCCCGGTCATCGGCAGGCACGCTTCGCGTCGCTGCGGATCACGGGAGACCCGGACGAGGTCGCGCCCGGCACCTACGTCGTCGTCCTCGCGACGGCGGCGACCGCATCCCGACGTGGCGACGAGATCTGGGGTGCCGCCGTCACCGAGACCCGGCGCAACGCCGGCGACGGACCCGTCGACGCCCTGCTGGCCGCGCTGGCAGAGGGGAAGCTCGCCGACGCGCCGCTTCCCACGATCGACCGGCTCCCCAGGCTCGCCGAGCGCGCGACGGACCGCCTGCACTTGCGCCACCTTGACGAGCAGGCCCGGCGGGACGTCGAGTTCGCAGCGCTGCAGGAGGCGCGGATCGTCACGGTTACCGCCCAGCACGAGCGCAAGCTGGCGACGATCCGCAAGCGCATCGAGACCGCACTGTCACGCGGCCGCGGGCACAGGGCCGTCGCGGGATTCCGAGGCCAGGAACGCCGCGCGGAGGAGAAGTTCACCGCATTGCTGGAAGACATCCGCACCGCGGGCCAACCGGAGATCCGGCTGGAGCCGCTCGCCGCATGTGTTGTCCAGATCGTCGACGGGACGGAGACGGGATGACCCTGGAAAGGAAGCAACTCGATCTCGAAGACGAGCGGACCGCGCAGAAGCGCTACCGCCGCCAGGTTCAGGACCGTGCCAGCCGACCCATCACATATCAGGGATCGCGCAACAGCTTATGGACAGGCACGGGATTGCCGAAAAGCGCCGTCATGCCGCTTGGCGCTCTCATCGGCCGCGTGGCCCTCCGCGAGCCCGACGAGGAGGACCTCGACGGGGGCAGCGACTTCTACATCGGCGAAACCAAGGCCAACCTCGATGGCGTCGACGTCTTCAGCTGGGCCGCTCCCGTCGCCTGCACGTTCTTCCGCGGGTCCCGCCACCACGAGCTCTGCGACGAGGTCGCCGTCATCCGCGCCTTCGAGCACCGCGGCGACGAGATCGTCGACTTCCACGACGAGCCGGTGGGCGACGAGATGCCAGCGCAGCCCTTCCGCAAGCGCGCACTCACCGTCCCCGCCGCACCGAGTCGCACGCTCCGCCCACCTGCAGCGCCCCGCGCGGCGCCACTGCCCCCGGCGCCACCGTCACCAACGCAATCCCCTTCCGCGAAGCCGACGGCAGCGCAGAAGCCCGCAGCGCCCACCCCGGCCGCGGGCTCCACACCGCCAGTAGCTCGCCAACGCAGCTCGCTCCCGGCCCCGTTGTCGCCTGATGCCGCGGCCACTGCGCCGCCGTCCGCACGCCCAGCTCCTCCCGCCGTACGGCCCGAGCCTCCGGCCTCACGCCCGGCCGCTCCGGCCGGGCAGAGCGCCGCAGCGCCACCAGTGCGTGCGGAGGCGCTGCTGCGTGCTCGGCTCGCTGCGCCACGCGCGAAGAGCCTCGCACCGGTGCTCGCAACGCTCCAGCCGGACCAGTACGACCTCGTCACCGTGCCGGCGATGGACAGCATGATCATCGAAGGTCAGCCCGGCACGGGCA
Source organism: Micromonospora sp. GCM10011541 (assembly GCF_042650725.1). Classification (NCBI taxonomy): domain Bacteria; kingdom Bacillati; phylum Actinomycetota; class Actinomycetes; order Micromonosporales; family Micromonosporaceae; genus Micromonospora; species Micromonospora sp. GCM10011541. The sequence continues at coordinate 33,458 of NZ_JBHSBP010000002.1, read as the reverse complement.
AGACCATCATCGCCTCTCATCGGGCGGCCTACCTCGTCAGCGATGGCACTCCTCCCGAGAACAGCCTCGATGGCAACGTCCTGATCGTGGGACCGACCAGTGGCTACTCGGAGCACATACGGGCGGTGATCGATCGGCTTACCAGCGGATCGAAGCGGGTTCGGGTGCTCTCGCTGCCTGAGCTGATGCGGCACCTGCTCCACCTCCGGCATGAGCCGCGTGGCCCAGTCTCCCGTTCCTGGCAGGACTTCGCCAAGATGCTGGCCGTGTTGGTGCGCGCAGCGGTCGCGCGACTGAAGGCCACCGGCATGATGCCCACACTTGACGGCGTCTACGAGCACGTGCGCCGCAACGGCAGCAGCGAATACCCATTGACGAAAGATCCGGAGTGGATCAAATACCTGGGTGGCCTCCCACCGGTCCGGGATGCGCGGACCATACGCGCGCATACCCCATTACTCGCGATCATCCAATGGGAGGTCGCCAAGCCACGCGATCTCGTGGGCATTGAACACATCATCGTCGACGAGGCGCAGGACGTGACCCCGCTGGAGTGGCACCTGCTAACGTCGATGAACGAGGCCCACGCATGGACCATCGTCGGCGATCTCAACCAGCGGCGCTCCGACTACACCCCTGGGTCGTGGACGCAGGTGCTGGATCTGCTCGCCATACCCTACGGCGATCCGCCGATACACCGGCTCGAACGTGGTTACCGGTCCACCCGACCGATCCTCCAATACGCCAACCGGCTCCTCCCGCCTGCGGAGCGTGTGGTCCTGGCCTTCCAGGAGGAGGGGCCTGAGCCGACGGTCAAGCGGTGCCAGCGGTCGGATCTGGGCACCACGGTGCTCCACCACGTGATCCGTTTGCAGGTGGCCTATCCTCAGGGCACTGTCGCCGTCATCACCGCCGATCCAAAGACAGTGGAGACCATGTTGCACCGGGCGCGCTGGGTGAGATCCCGGCAGAACGGTTCCACCTGGCAAGACTCAGGCCGGGAGGTGACCGTGGCCCACCCGGACACCGCCCGCGGGTTGGAGTTTGACGGTGTTGTCGTGGTCGAGCCCGCCGACTTCCCGCAGAACCTCGGTCGGCAGGGGCCGCTCTACACGGCACTCACCCGGCCGAACCGCGAGTTGGCCGTCGTCCACACCAAGCCGCTGCCTGAGCCGCTTCGGAGGAGGTAGCTACGCCCTCGCTGGCATGGCCCGGCATCATCGGGGTGCTCGGCGGGTGCTCAGGCGCCGTGGACGGACCCGGGGTTGGGTGGACGGAGTGGGACGCCGTCTCGACGGGACCGACACATAACCGCGAAAAGATGGACTCTCGGCACCTGGTTGGACCGAACGACTCGACCAAGATCAGCCTCTTAATCTGCGGGACTGCTTGGACGGCTGCGGACCCATGGGATTGAGGGTGGCGCCATAGAGTCTTTGGGACCCCTGACGTGCAGCGTCCAGGTCAAACCTGCCCGCAAGGCAGGCTTCCCAGGCTGCAGGCGCAAAATCCGCTCGTGAACACCACTGAGCGGTACCAGGTGGGATCGCTCCGGCCAGACTTGCCTTCGGCCGTCAGACCGCTGCCGCCTGACCGATATCCTTCGGGCAGACTGATCGCAGCGGGCAGCCGCCGCAGTCTGGTATGCCTGGCCCGCACCAGCGTCGTCCGATCAGCCAGGCAGGGAAGTCCAGCTCTCCGGGCCGCTCGGGGTGTAACCATCGCGCCACCTCCACCATGTGGTCGATGTCGTCGCGCTCGGCGAGTCGCGTACGGAGGAATACCCGCCGTACATGCACGTCGTAGGCGATGTCCGTCCCGGATAGCTCCCGGATCGGCACCGCCAGGTCGCGGGCCAGGATCTCTACTGCCATCGCCGACTTCTTCTGTGCGATGCCGGGAAACCTCCGCAGCCGGGTGGCCAAGTCGGTCGCGCGGGGTTCGCCCGCCCAGATCCGGCCGGCGTCGCCACCGTATTCGTTCACGACGATGATGGCGGCGGCGACCAGCCATCCGGGCATGTTGTTGACGAACCGATGCAGTGCCCGCGGCTGGGCGACGGCAGCACGTACCTGCTCTGGTTCGGCCGCCACCCGCGCGGGGTCGAGGTGTCCGAGGCGCTGACGCAGGTCGTACGGTGCCTGCCATGCCCGCTCGGCGGGTATGCCCTGGTCGAAGATGACGGCGAGTAGGAACGCGAACGGGTTGGTCAGGATCAGCGTGTTGGCTTCTGGGTGCGGTGTGAATCGGGGTGGGGTGCCGGCCCGTTCGGCCTGATGTTCCCGCCCGTACGTCAGCAGGGCAGTGACGATGGCACGCGCATCTGGCCGAGCGGGAACGGGCATGCCGGCGGGCGCGAGCGGTGGGAGGGTCTCCCGGGGCTGCCCGGCGAGAGCTGAGGGTTGTTCTGGTGCTGGTGATAGGGACTGCCGGCTGTACCAGGCGAGCTGTTCGCCGAGCGGTAGCCCGGCTAGCGGTCGGCGTACCGTCGCTCCGGCCTGGGTGAGCAGTGGCGCGATTGCTTGGGCGTACTCGTCGCCGGCGTGGATTTCGATCACGCGGTCGCGCACCTGGCCCACTGCGCGCATCAGCTTGGCCGCTACCCATTGGCCCCAGACCCGCCGGTAGTCCTTGCTTTGCTCGGCGAGGGCGGTGTCGTACGGCGCGAGCACCGTTTCAGGCAGCACCAGGCCATGCTCGGCGCTCAGGATGTAGTAGCGGCGGGCGTGCCGTTCGACGTAGGTGCGGCGGCGGATGAACAGCGGCGAGACGTACAGGTCGCGGGCTGGCACAGGGCGGTCGAGTTTCGTCTTGACGCAGCCGATCAGTGCGATGTCGGCCTGGGTCTCACCAGACTCGGCCGGCCTTGAGTGCCCGCTCGGGCGCTGGGTCGGGATCGATGGCTGAGCTGTGGGGGAGGAGGGCGGTCGGCTGCTGTCGACGAGCGTGTACCGGCCGGGCCCGACCCGGATGAGCGGCATCCCGCACGGGCTCGGCGGGCCGCCGGTGGTATCCCGGGTCATTCCCTGGATGACCGGGCCGAGCGACTGTGGGTGCCGCCTCGGGTCGAGCCGTTGGACCTCGTCGATCAGCTCCGCTCGGCTGAAGTTGAGCTTGCGTTTCGCGAGCTGGCGCGCTGCGGTGAGGATGAGCTGCCAGGCTGGCTGGTCGGTCACTGTCGCTTCCATTCAGGGGCCGGTCGCAGATCCAGGATGTCGGGTACGCCCGCCGCGCCGGTCTCCCGTCGTCGGAGCAGGTTCAGCAGGTCCTCCTGCCTGGGCTGGCCGAACGCCAGCCGGTACATCACCAGGTCCGACTTGAGCCGGTCGAGCTTCGCCTGGTCGCGGCTGAGCGGGTACGGCAGGATGTGCCGCTCGATCTTCGCCGGTCCCGGGAACACCCAGTACGGCGCGAAGTCGCCCAGCTCTCCGGAGACTGCGCGTGCCGCGTCGTACAGGGCCTTCCACACGTCCGGCTCGGGGGAGCGCAGGGCCTCCGTACGGTGTGCGGCGGCGACGTTGCGGCGCACGGCGTGCCCGCCGAACCGGTGTACCCGGCCCTCACGCTGCTCGAAGTCGACCGGGTTGGCGGGGGTGTTCCAGTGCACGACGGCCGAGCACCACTGGTGGAAGTCAATGCCCTCCTGGCCGGCGCTGGTCGTGGCGACCACGAATGGCCAGAACGGGCTGTTGAAGGCCCGCCGCACGGTCTCCTTGCGATTGACCTGGGACTGTTCCTCGCCGCGGCCGCCGTAACGCAGCGCGAACCGACCCGGCAGCTTGATGGGCTGACCGGGGTGGCGCGGGTCGAAGGCTTCGTACGTCGACGGTCGGCTGGCGATCGCTTGCCGCGCCTCTTCGGCGAGTCTGTAAAGCTCGTCGTCGTCCAACCGGGTGTCGGAGGCCCCGCTGCGCAGCGTGTGCAGGTGCTCGTCAAGGACGGCCTGCAGACCCCCGGCCGCGCAGTAACGGAGCACCGCCTGCCAGTAGACCTGGCCCATCGACAGGCTCTCGAGCAGCTGCGCGGATTCCGGCCGGTTGAACAGGGAGCGTAGCCCGTTGGCGAGGAGCGCCGCGGCGCGCCAGTGTCCCGCCGGTGTCACAGTGCTGTCGGTGTGGATCAGCCGGGACAGCGCCCGCCAGGCGATGTTGCCAGGTCCGTGCAGACCGATCGCCGCGACACTGTCGAGCAGACGGTCGAGGTGTTCTGCTGTCGGGTAGCGGGCCTGGCTCGCCAGCTCGCGGGCTCGTGCCACGTGCCGGTCCAGGCCGGTGGCCGCTCCTTCCTCATCGGCGGAGGTACCCAGGGCCGCCGCGGCGTCTTCGACGCCGGGATCGGCGTCGGGCCACTGGAAGACCAGCTCCCACGGTTCGGCGGGGCTAAGCTCGGTGGGCGCCGCATCGCCAGACGTGCGAGCGCGCAGCCGTTCGCGGACCTCCCGCTCGAATTCGTCGAGCGGTGCGGTTTCGTCCGGCCGCTGCCGGGCCAGGGCCAGCGGGTCGCACAGCGCGGCTAGGGCGGGATGCGGCCAGAAGAGCGCGAGGGCGTTCATCGCCGCCGGGCGGCCGTGTTCCATGCGGTAGTCGAGGTGCCGGTGGCCCTCCCCGGCACGACCGAGCCGGCGTTCTGCCTCGTAGCTGAGCAGCCCTGCGACGGCGGTGGGGGTGGCGTTCCAGGACGAGAACAACAGCCGCTTGGTGATGCCCTCACGCGCCGCGGCGGCGAACGGCTCGCCGAGCGCGTGGTACGGCAATGACGGGGGCAGCCACAGCAGACGCCACCAGCCTCGATCAACAGTTCCCGCAGCGAGCTGCCGCAACCGGCCGTTGCCGAGATCGACCGGCTCTCGTCGGCTGATCACCTTGGCGTCGAGCAGATGCGCAGACGCCAGCAGCGCGGGCACGTCGGGGTGCGGCTGGCCATCGAGCGCCGCGCGGACCTTGTCACCGAGCTGGTAGCCGTCGAGGAAATTCAGGAAGTACGGCGCCGACTTCCAGTACTCGACTGTCATCGGAGCGCCGACGGCTTTGGCGATTCTGCGCATCGACACGTAGCTGCGTACGTCGGCGGCGTCGACGTCGTTGGCGAGGCTGACGTGCTCGCGCAGCATCCCGTCCTGGCCCAGCGCAGGCCGCTCGGTCCGGCACATGACTCGCAGCAGCAGGCCGCGCAGCCAGTCACGCAGGTCACCGCAGGGCTCGCCGCGTACCAGCGCATCCCGGTACCCCTCGAACGCCTTTGTCACGTCGGCGTGCCAGGACTCGTCGTCGCTGAGGAAACGCAGCACCTGCCGGAAGTCGCTGTAGTGGTCCTCGCCGGCGGCGATTTCCTCGGCGAAGGTGAACGGTTTGTACGGGGTGGCCGACAGCAGCAGGACCCTGGCGGCCCGGTAGTCGAACAGGTGGCGGGCGAGTTCGGCACCCTCGCCGCCGTTCGGATCGAGCAGCTCCCGGAACCGCTGGAACTCGTCGAGGATGATCAGGTCGGGTTCGAGAACCTCGACGCCAGCGGTGGCCAGCGCCGTACGTAGATCGCCGGTGAGCTTGCGGGCCTTCTCCTGCAGCGCGTTGGGCAGGGCGGGGCGCCGACCGATCCCGTCGAGCAGTGCGTCGAACTCGTCGAGCAGGCCCCGCTGACGGGCACGGCGCAAGAACTCGCCGGTGATCGTGGGGTCGAGTTTCCCCTCGAGCTGCTCCCGCAGCCGGTCGCAGTGCCTCTTGAACCGTTCAGGGTTCGCGACGCCCGCCTGCAACGCCCGTAGCGCGGCCCGCGTCCGCCAACCGTCCCAGGAGTTCGCCTGTTCGAGGAGCAGGAACAGCAGCGCCCGCTCCTCCGCGGTACCGGTCCGCCAGCCCTGATCGAACGAGGTGCCCGGCGTGAACGCGACCAGGTTGATCGGCTTGCCGGCGGCGACGGTTGCGGCGTTGAGCTGGTGCGCGTGCTTGGCGAGCAGGGTGAGCCGGCTGGACAGCGTGACGGTCTCGTCGGGGGTGACCCGTAGCCGGCCGATGTTCTGCCGGGCGACGTCCTGGTTGGAGCAGACGTAGATGACGTCTACCCGCTCCACGCTGGTGTCGTCCTGCAACCGCTGCAGGGTTTGGGCGATGACGCCTCGGGCGACGACGCTCTTGCCGAGCCCGGTCTCGTCGGCGACCAGGAAACGGCGGGTCGGCTCGGTGCCGAAATACCGGTCGATGACGTGCGCGACGGTGGCGCGCTGGAAGTCCTTCAACCCGGCCATGACTGGTCCGGCGTCGTACCGCTTCACCGGCTCGCCGCCTCTGTCATCGTGTCCCGTGCCGCTGTGATGACCCGCCACAGCTCGGGGAAGCCGGGCGGCAGCAGCCGCTTGCCGTCACCGCCGGCTTCGATGCGGGTGACCAGCCGGGCTAGGTCGTCAAGCTGCTCCGGCCGGTCGACGAGAGCGTTGAGCAGCAGCTCGAGGATTCCTGTCCCGCCGGTGCGCCAGGCGCCTTGTCCGCCAGCGTGGTCGCTCGCGACGGCGGCAGCCTCGGTACCGAGGCCGAGCATCAACAGCAGGAACTGCAGGAACTTCTCCGGCGTGTCGATCTGCTGGGCTATGAGGTGGTCGAGCCGATTCGCGGGGTCGCCGATCAGGGTGGCGAGAACGACGGTCTGCTCCCGGCCAGTGCCGTCCTCGGCGATGACGAGGACGAACGGAGTTATGTCGGCCAGCGCAAGCCCGATGAACGCCGCAGCCACCGGCTGCCCCGGAACCAGCAGCACCGCCTCGCCGCGACGCGTGTGCAACTGCGCGGTAATCCGCACCCCCGACACGTCGGGCAGGGCGTCCTCCGAGGTCAGCCGGATGCCGTAGCCGTCGGCCTTGGGCGTGACGGTGGCCGACAGTGGGATGGCAGCGATGTCGCGGACCAGATCGCGCAGGATGCCCGTTTCCGGCTCCGGCTCGGTGGCCTCCTGGCGTTCGTATGGCTCGAGGATCTCCCGGAAACCCGCCCCGGGACCGAGAAGGGCATTGACGCCCCACTGAGTGCGGCTACCAACCAGCTCCACCAGCAGTTCGACGTTACCGCCGAACGCCGCATCGGTGGCATTCGCGGAACCGAGCAGGACTCGCGCCTGGTGGCCCTTCTCCACCACGTACACCTTCGCGTGCAGCCCGTGAAGCACCTCCTGGCCGGACGGCGCCTCCTCGGCGGGCAGGCCGGCTAGGGCGCTGACTACGAACGTCTCGGATCCTCCCAGGCTCTCCTGAGGCACGCAGTCGAGCGTCTCCTGGCGGCTCACCAGCGACAGCTTGCCGCTCGGTGCGCACCGCTCCAGACCGCCGGCCGTGCAGAACGGTGATATGACCAGGTGACGCGTTCCTTCGAAGTCCGGTGGGCGAGTACGAGGCACCCCCAACGCGTAAAAGAACATCTCCCGCGCGCCCTCGGGATACTCCCACTCGGTCCGACGCAGGTCCTCGCCTAGCGCCTCGATCGCTGCCCGCCGGTCCGGCGGCATTGGCGCGACCGCGAGGTGCAATGTGTGCTGCACGAGGTCGAACAAGGGTTTGTTGGTTGCCAGCCGGCGAGTGCCAGTGTGACCGTCCAGGCGCAGGCACACGTCCCAGCTGCGATCCTTGGTCAGATTCCGGCTGAGCACCAGCATCCGCAGCGATGTCTCTCCGGTCGCCTCGTCAAGGAACCGCAGCGCCCACAGCTTGGGGTGGAACAAATGACCCGGCTTGGGACGGCGCACCTGGTGCACCATGGGCTCGACGAACGCCAACAGCGCAGACCGTCCCGGCGGCACCACGATCTGCCCTGCCTGGCAGAACACGTCGATGCGGTCGGCGCAGTGCCGTACGCCCTCCATCACCGCAATCGGGTCGGTCGACTCGCGCAGCCCGTGCGCGGCGAAGGCCAGCGGGGCGACCAGCAGACTTTCCAAGTCCAGGGTGAACGTCAAGGCCACGGCGCGGGACAGCCGCGCGCCCGGTGGCGGGCGCAACGCGTCGAGCAGCAGCGCGCGGGAGTCAGGCGTGAGCACCGGCAGCCTCCGGCAGGTCGGCGGCGCAGCCGTCGTGGATGTCGGCGAGGATCCGGCGAACCTGCGGCCAGCGGAACACCAGTGGTCGACTGCCTGAGGCGCCGCTCCACGCGCGCAGCAGCTTGTCGTTGACCAGTCGCGACTGGTCTTTCTTCACCGACCGTTCCCGCTCGGCCACGAGGTTCCGCAGGCTCTGGTCGGTGGCGGCGTCGCCCGCGGCTCCGCTGGTGACCGCGTCGATCCATCGGTCGATGAAGCGACGTGCGGCGACGTTCGTGGCGATCCGTGGATTCTTGTCGATAAGTCGGGTCCACATGCCCGGTCGGTCCCAGCCCTTGAGGTTGTGCTCCGCCGACACCCGATCGTTCCACCTCAGCAGCTCGTTCCGGTACCGGGCCACCGGCTCCTCGCGCTCGGTAAGGCCCGCCTGCTCGTATCGCTTGGCGATGAGCAGGTTGTACAGCAGCGCTGCGCCGTGGATGGCCAGCGAGAATCGCTGGGCGTCCCGGACCAGCGGGCCGATCGGCTCTGGCGCGGCGAGCGTCGTCGGCTCACTCCACGGTGCCTCACTGTCCCAGCCGGGACGGTGCTCGGGCTCGAGCAGGTACGCCAACAGGGTGTTCGGCTCTGCGGCGAGGATCCGCTCGCGCAGCCAGCGGGCCTCGTCCGGGCGCAGCCTCAGCGCACCCTCGATCTCACTTGGAAACTTCGCTGGCGCCGCTGGCAGCGTCGGGTGCCAGGTTCCGCTCGACCGTTCGGTCATCTCGTCGGTCTCGGCCGTGCCGACAGTCAGTCGACGGTCCGGGGCGGTGTCGTCGTCGCCGGTGCGGATGCCGTACCGCAGCAGCGCCGCTGCGTAGATGCTCGACGGCAGCGTCCGCACGCCGACGCCGGCCCGCCGGCCGATCACGCCCTCGGTGTCGTCTCCGCGCAGCAGGGCGTCGATCACCTTCCGTTCGTTGCGGTCGACCTGCGCGGCGAGGCGGTCACCGCGTAGCCCACGCCGCTGCGCCTCCTGGTAGCACCAGGGCACGATCAGCAGGTATCGGGCTCGGTTCTGGAGGACGGAGGTGCCCGGGAAGAGCAGGTCGCTGAACGCGTCGCGGACCTGGCCGATGCCCAACTCGTCCCGGCTTTCCGTGTCGCTGAAGAGCTTGAGCAGCTCACGCATGCGTTGCTGGTCGTCGCGGGAACTGTCCAACCAGCTCAGGCCCGATGTCATGGATGCCTTCCACTCATGCTTCTGCCATGTCGATGAGACCGCTGGGAGGACAGGTGGGAAGAGCGATCCAGCCCTCGGTACGCGCGATTACTCGCTGCTCTTCGTTGGGCCTGGTGGCCTTCCCCATCGCGGCGGCGCGCGCACTCAACGCCGCGACTACCGAGTCGAACGCATCATGGCTGCGCCGGCACAGCGCCTCGAACGCTCCCAGCTCGAGCCATGGTGCGGCCGCACAAAGTGCGGTCACGAGGTCGGCGTGCTGGGCCTGCTGACCGCGTCCCTTGTAGCCGCGGTGCGTCAGCCCCCAGCAGTTCAGGGCCGCCGCCGGGTACACCTCGACGATCTTGCCGCTGCCGCAGCGATCAACGTCCTGCCCGTCGGCGGCGAGCATCGCCAGCAGCCCGGCGCAGCGGAGGGCGGTGTGCGCGATGCGGTCCGCTGCCACGCTGAGCGGAACGATGCCCGTCTTCTCGCGCACGACCTCGTCGGTGAGGCGGTAGGCCATGCGACGGCGCCACTGTGCGCCCTCACTTTCGGCAACGGTGACGTGACCGGATTGGTGGGCCGTCATGAGCGCGACGAAAGGTCCCGGCCATCCGAGCGGGCAGTCCAGTCCGGTCTTGTCCACGTCGTGGCTGGCCTTGACGATGCAGGCGTCGCTGACGTCGAGTACCAAGTCCCGCACCACCGCGCGGTCCGACAGCCATTCGATCGTGGCCATGGCCGTGCGCTTGTCCGCTGCTGCCAGGTCAACGCCGAGGGTCAACACCGCAATCATTCTAGGTACGCCGGACCCGATTGGACATGATCCGATCGATGGGTGTTGCGCGCCGTTCAGCTGTGGCGGTGCGCCCGCGCCCAGGCTGCTGCGGCTTGCGACCTTCGCCGAGGAAGCCGCAGAGGCACGGCATGATGGCCCGTACATCTTTGCCAAGGTGTCGTCGGATCACTTCAATTGCAGGCGACACCGAGGTGGCTACGGTCATGGCCGAGCTGATCACGCGGCGATCTGTCTTTCACCCGGAGGCCGACTTCCAGCACGCATTCGCGTGGACAGCCTCATTGCTGCGTGGGCTCCTGGTCGCCCTCGTCATCCTCCTGATCTGCGCCGATACCCGCCATGTGGTGTTCAGCCTCGGCGGTTTAATTCTGGGTGTCCGCGCCGGCGCGCTAATCGCGATCTTCATATTTGGCTCAAGTACCAGGCGGTAGCACGAGCGGTTAGATCGGGTTTACCGTTAGCGTGCTCCGGCTGAAGGCAGCCAGGATCCGCTGGTGGGTCTGGCGGGGGAGCGACCGTGATCCAGGTTCGCCGAGCGGGGTACCGGGGCGGGCTGGCGCCTTGCTTAGCAGGTCGTTCAGGCCGCTGCGGGCGACCATCAAGAGGCCGTGTGTCGCGCGGGTGCAGGTGACAGCGAGGCGCCCGAAGGCGGAGTTGAACTCGTCGAGCTGTTCGGCTCCGGAGAGCGGGTGGATGGCAACGGTGATGGCGTTGGTCTGGCCCTGCCAGGAGTCGACTGTTGATGCCACGAGTACGCCGTCGGGCAGGTCGTACTTCTCGGCCAGGCGCTCGACCAGCTCGGTCGCGTCGTCGACGGTCTGGTTGCGGGTGGCGAGGATGACGATCAGCGGGTTGTCCGTGGACGCTGCCGAGTTCACGCGAACCTCTTCGAGGGGCTTTCCTTGGCCGTCGTACTGCCGGGCGACGGTGCTGAAGCCACCCGCGAGCAGGGGGGTGAGCAGTTCCTCGACTATGCCGAGAAGTGGGAGATCGATGTCGGCAGCTTCGGGTGCGGGCAGGCCGTCGACCTCGAGAAGAGTGGGATTTCCACTGGCGACGGAGGCCCAGATCGAGGCTGTTGCTCCGGTCAGTGGCGGCAGCTCCACGGACCGGTCGCCGGGCCCTGCCACACAGTTGAGCTGATCCCAATCGCTGTAGAAGGCCCGCCAGAGCGGAAGCTGTGCGGCCGTGGGGCGCCATACGGCTGGGAGATCGAGAACGCAGGTCGTATCGCCGCCCTCGTAGGCGGTGGGCCATGCGCGGTACGGGTTGTAGCCGGGGTCCCCTCGCCACGGGTTTTGGCTGGGGTCGATGGGCGGCAGCTGGCCTACGTCGCCCACCCCGACGGAGATGGGAGCGAGTCCCTCGACTGTTGAGTAGCGATGCCGGGGGAGCTGCCAGGCCTCGTCGACAAACAGCACGTCGAAGGGAAGCGAGTCGTTGCCGGCTGATCCGAGGTGGTCGAGCAGTCGCCGGCGCTCGCCCAGCGCGCCCAGCTTGTGAGAAGTGCCGAGAACAACCTCGCAAGAGCTGGGGATGAGCGTGGTTGTCGTCGCGACGGAGACGTTGTCGCGTACGTCCTGTGGGACGTCGGGTAGGCGGTCCTGGGCCACGAAGAGGCAAACCTTCGCTGCGCCGAGGGCCTTACCGAGGTCGCCGGCCAACGGGAAGACCTGTTTGTTGGCGAAGGCCGTGACTGCGACCCGGGTGCAGTTGGCGTGGTCCAGACCCTCGCGGACCATGCGCACCAGCGCGTAGGACTTCCCCGCGCCCGCGGCGGCGCGCAGCAGGATCTTGTCGTAGTCCGCGGCACCGCTCAGGGCCGCCGAGAGCGCGGAGATGGCGCGCTGGGCCGCCTCGATATTGCCCTTAGCCGCCTCCTCATGGTGGAGCGCGTCATCGGCTGATGCGGCGGGGGTGGAGAAGGTTATGGTCACTGCTGCTCAGTCCAGGTCGTCGATGGTCAGGGTGTCGGGCGCCGGTGCGGGCGGGGGTTCGGGTGCGTCGGTGCCCGGGCCGACGTCGAACCGTTCCTCATCGACGAGGGGTGGCCACACCTCGGGGTTCAGCTCGCCACGTTCCCGGCGTTGCGCGAGCAGGTCGGACCATTCGGCCTCGGCAACGGTGTGCGGCCTGCAGCACCACCGGTGGCCCTCTGGATCGGAGGCATAGGTCGATGCGGTGCACGTGTTCTTGGGGGCGGACTGGTTGTCCAGGGACGGTCGCGACACTGCGACCTCGTGACCTGACCGGAGCGGCTTGCCGAACCAGGCTGTGTCCGCCAGGACCAACTCGTCGCCGACTGCCAAGCGGGGTGCGACCGTCGGCTCCCAGAGGAGCCCCTCGACGCCCCGGACTTCCCTCAGCGTGGCCACCGGGAGCTGGCCCAGCTTGAACGATCCCTTCTGGGTCTTGACGGTCGTGGTGGGCTCCTCGACGAGGCTGCGGCCGTTGATGTGGAGGGCGACGACCCGAGAGCCGTCGACCAGGCGCCGCGACCTCACGTCCAGGCGGACGGGGTCGAGGTCGATCACGGTCGCGAGTGCAAGCTCCCGCACGCCAGCGTCGGTCGCCTTGTCGCGCGCGGCGGAGGCGTCGGCCAGACAAGTGAGTTGGTCGAAGCATCTCCGGTCGGCGTCGAGCATCACTACCTGAATGTTGCGCCAGTTCGGATAGGTCCGGGAGAACCGCACCAGATCCGAGGCCTGCAGCGCCAACCGACGTCCCCACACCTCCTGGGCGTCGCCCTCCAGCTCGCGGTGCACCTGGCGCAGTCGGGAGGCGTCCAGGCGTTCAAGTACCGCCAGCGCCCGCCCGAGCACCTCGATGCGGTAGTCCAGAGCGTCCTGAACCAGCGCGTCGTACGCCGTCAGTTCCCTTCCCTCGCGAAGGGCTCGATGGATTGCGTCTGACGCGGAGTTGGAGAGCCGCGAGCCGGGGGTCTCGGGTCGCTCGGCGATGTCGTCGGACACCTTCCGGTGGTCCAGCGGGTCGGTTGCCTCTGCCCAGGTGACGAGGTAGTCGAGGCGGCCCGTGTCCACCGCGGGGCCGCCCGGCACGACATGCGAGGCAAGCACGGACCGCAGGTCCACGATGGGGGTCCGAAGGCTCATCGCCCGCGCCCGGTCCTCCTCAAGAAGAAAGCTGACCGCGACCCGCTCGTCGGTGTCCAGCGGGTCCGGCAGTGTCGCGGGCTCGCCGTCGAATGTCAGCGCCGGGCGACCGCTATCCAGATCGTGCTGCCAACGCAGCCGACTCAGCTCAACGCCGGCCAGGGAGTCCGCCGCGGTCGCCAGCAGGTCAGCGGTCGGACGGTCCGGAACGACCAGATGGACCGGCCCGAGGCCCGCCTCATGAAGCTCCCGGATGGCGCGGCCGAGAAGGCGCATCATCGCCCGTCGCGTGAACGGGGACTGTGGCTCGGAGAAGGTCCGCCGTACCCACGCGCCAGGCCCGTCCGCGCCCACACCTTGCAGGGCCACGCCATGCACGCCGAGGGCCGCGGCATCAGACTTGACGAGCACCAGATTGATGGAGCCGGGCAGGCCGCACGGGTCAGTGCGTGAACGCCCGATCCATTGCGGGAGGCCGGTGACAGTGGCAGTGACCTGCGCGATCGTGCTGGATGGCACCTCTCCGATCTGCCCGGTGCCGGAGACGAGCCCCACGACCGCAGGTCGGGTGAGTCGGTCGACGCCGATCTCGGTGAGCAGGGCGAGTGGGTCGTCGGCCGCGCGAAGCTCTTCCCGGCAGCACGAGAAAAGGTTGCAGGTCACGCAGCTGCCCGGGTCAAACGTTGCCTCAAGGCGAGCGACGTACGTCACCAGCTCGTCCTCCGCCGGCGCGCTGTCGCCGAGCGTGGACTTCACCGCCAGCCGCTCATCGGCGCGGGTGCGCACCTCGTCCCGGTGGTCATCCAGCAGTTCAACGACCGCCTCGGGCTGCAGGAAGGCGTTGCGCGGCACGGCCAGCGCACCGTACCGGTGCACCTGCATGCCGTTGGGCAGCATGCTCCATGCGGCGGCAGACTCGGCGCCGAGGGCAACCTGCAGGAAGCCCTTGAGCATCCGGCCGTCGTCGATGCGGGAACGGATTCGCTCGTAGTCCTTCGCGTCGCCCACGATCAGCCAGGACCCGATAATCCGGTCATCGTCGGCCAGGCGTGGGCAGACGATCGCGAAGTCCGGCTGGACCGCGGTGGCGCCGGGGACGTCCTCGAGCTTGAGGTACGGGACGGCGAGCGCGGTCAGCATGGTGGCTTCGCCGGAGAAATTCGCCTTCAGGTGCGCCTGGGCGAGCTCTTTGGCCGTGGTGTCGATGACGCCGTGGCAGTCGCGTCGACGCACCGCCTTCGGGCGGGGGAGGCCGAGCTGCCCAACGGTTTTGGTGAGCAACTCGGTGACGAACCGCTCGGAGTGCACCAGCGCCTCGAAGGTCATCGCTCGCATCCAGCGGGCTTCGGGGATCCCGGCGCTGATGTCAGGGTGCCCGATGTACGCGGCGAGGGCCTTGCGGGTCCTGCCGGTGATGAACGGATCGGTCAGTCGGAACCGCTCGCACCCGGCATGAGCTGAGGCGGCAACCGCACTGGTCCCGCCGCCGGACTGAAGTCCGCCCATGTCGTCGATCCCCCGTTCGCTCTGCCCCACTACGAGACCCCCGGCTTCGGGTGGGGGTTCGGCGACATGACAGCGCGTGGCGCTCGAACAGAGGGCAGTCTCGGGGAGCCTGGTTGAGCGTGCCCCACGGAGCCCGGTCGCGGAAGCGGTCAACAATCTGGAGGTTCCGAGCCATTGCGTCTACCGTCGGGTCAGCCGGTCGGCTAAGAGACGTCTCACCCGACGATCCATCATGATCGCAGCACCAACCATCGCGCGATCATCGATACTCAAGCATCTGCAACCGTGCACCAGGTCGTTAGGCTATCCCGCAAGGGAGGTCCGATTGTCAGTGCACCAGGCAGCCGGTGGGCCGCGATCCGGGACCGCGCGCAGCCGCGGCATCAACTACCACGGAAACCTCGGCAGGATGCTGCGGGACCTTACCGGTTTCGCCACGCTCACGTTCGAGCTGTTGCAGAACGCCGACGACGCCGGAGCGACCACGCTGCGGGTCGATATCACACACGACGCGCTCGTCGTGTTCAACGATGCCGTGTTCTCCGACTGCGGTGATCAGGACCTTGCCCCCGGGGAGTGCCTGTTCCTGGCCGAGCGCGGTCACCGCTGCGACTTCCACAGCTTCCGAGAGGTGGCCAGCGGCGACAAGCGTGACCGCATCGACACCACGGGCGCATTTGGGATCGGGTTCACCGCGGTCTACCAGGTCGCTGACACCGCAGTGCTGGTCTCCAACGGGCGGCGCTGGGACATCGATGAGATGCAGCCGGAAGAACGCCGGATTATGGAGAGCCCAGCTTCGGACGCGGATGGCACGATGTTCATCCTGCCGTGGGCCCGTGACCCGAACTCGCTGTTTCGCCAGGCGACCGGCAGCGCCGCGATCGCCCCCGACGGTCCGCAGCGGCTGTTCGACACCCTCGTCGGGGCCTTGCCGACCGCGATGCTGTTCCTGAGGCATGTCCGCACGGTCGAGCTGTTACGTGACGGTCAGACTGTGTGCCGCTACGTCCGAGAGGACGCCGACGACCTCTGCGAGATCATCGGCGGAGACGAGGCCCGCCAATGGCTGATGTTGCACGGGGAGTTCGCCGAGGATGCGGCGGCGCTCCGCGAGGAGTTTCCCGGAAAGATTGAGGACGGACGTCGATCCGACGTGACCGTCGCGGTCCCGCTGACTGACGACGTCGACGGGCTGCTGTGTGCCTATTTGCCCACCGACGAGCGCAGCGGGCTGCCGCTGCACGTCAACGCGGACTTCTACCCTGAGTCCGACCGTCGGCACCTGATTGTCGACAGTTTCCACGGGCAATGGAACCGGCTGGCCGTGCGCGCCGCCGCCCGAGTTCTCGCCGACCGGCTGCCCGACTTCGCCCCGCTGCTGGGACATGAACAGCTGTGGCGCCTGATCTTCGCCGCGTACGAGGCGAGGGCGGCCCGTCCTGACACCGGCATCGGCGCGTTTTGGGAGGAGATAAACGGCATCCTGGCTACGTCGCCGGTGATGTGGACGACCACCTCAGAGTGGACGACACCCGCGAACGCCGTTTTTCTCTACTCGAGCGATGAGGACGAGGTAATCCCTGTCCTCGAGCAGCTCGGCCTGCTCGTGATGCACCCAGATGTCGGGGCGTTCGTACGGCGGATGCCCGGGCGGTCCGGAGCCCGCCAGCTCTCGATCGAGATCCTTGCCACCGCGCTGCAGGACAAGGGCTTGACTGGCCCGACATCCGCAGCCGACCTGCCGGCCGCCATCGCGACGCGCGAATTGCGGGAGATTCTCTGGCGGGAGCTCGAGCGGCTGCTCACCCGTACCACATCGTCCGTGGATCGCATGCCGCTGCGGCGCACCGCTGTAGTGCCTGGCACGGACGGCCGCCTGTGGCCGGCGGAGCAGCTCAAACGCGCCGACCACCTCCTCACGGCCCGGCTCGTCACCGACCTGGGCCTCGGCGTCGCGTTGCTGGACGAAACCGCACTACCATCTGGCTGCGAAGGACTCACCGCGCTGTGCCCGCGGCTTGACCTGCCGTTTGTCCTTACTCTGTTGGCGAACAACGACGGCGCGCAGCGGCTGCGAGACGCGCTGGATATCCAGCGGGTCACCGCGGCGCATTTTCTGTCCTGGCTGCGCTCCTACGAGCAGGCGATCCTGGTCAACCGTGACCTGCGCACCCGGGTCCGCGCGTTGCCCATCTACCCAACCGGCAGCGGGTATCGACGGCTGGACGAGGTCGTGCTTCCCGGCGGCTTCACTGACCGGCTCGGCATAGCCGAGGCCATCGCCACCGAGCAGGTCAGCGAGCACATCGGCTTCCTCGAGCGGCTAGGGGTCAAGCGGCTGACGCTGCATACCTACCTCACCGACTTCCTGCCACACGCCGCTCACCGCCGCGGGATGCTCATCGATTCGCGCTGGCGGCAACTGGTCGTGGACCTCGCCACCCGCCTGGATCAGTTCGACAACGACGCGCAGGTGCGCCAAGCGCTGGCCCCGCTGCCACTCGTCGCCTGCGGCACCGGGTTTGTGGCCGCATCGTCGTGCTACTTCGCCAGTGAGACGGTGGCGGAAGTGCTCGGCGCGCAGGCGCCGGTCGCCCGCCCGCTGCCAGGCCACGAGTCGTCGACGAAATCACTGTACGAGTGGCTCGGCGTAGCGCACGAGCCGCGACTGCTCGACGTCGTGAAGCGTGCCCGGCGCCTGGCTGCCGGTGCCCAAGACGCCAGCGCGCGGCAATCGGTCGCAGCCATCATCACCTTCCTCGGCCGGCTCGTGCCGGACCGGCGGACCCCGGCGCCGGCCGAGCTCAACCCACTGCGTGAGCTGGCCTGGCTACCCGCCCGCGGCGACAACACCTGGTACCGCCCGGCCGAGGTGCACAACATCTTCCGCCAGACGCTGTTCGCAACCCAAGGCCGCTTCCTTGCCGTCCCTGCAACACTCCAGCAGGACGGGGCTAACTTCCTGCATTGGCTCGGGGTCCAAACGAACCCGTCCGTGCCCCAGGTCGTCGCTAACCTGCTCACCCTCGTGCGCCGGGGAGCGCCAGTCGGCCGCGACGTGTACGCGGAACTGAACCGCAACAGCACAGACGAGGCGCTCGGTCCTCTTGTCGGCGTGGCCTGCCTGCCGCTACCCGACGGCGGATACGTCGCGCCAACCGCCGTTTTTCGGCAGCAGAACCCGTTCGAGCGGTTCAGGTGGCAGCTCGAATCGGAATTCGATGCGTTCGGCGACCTGCTCGACAGGCTCGGCGTCAAGCGCGTCCCTGACCACGACGACGCCCGGGCAGTGCTGATCGATGTCGCCCGCGAGCAGCGGCAACGCTTCCATGAACCGGTCGTGGATGAGCATGACCTCGCCGTGATTTGGCGGTGCTGGCAGATGCTGGACGCGGCGTTGGCCCGCGGTGACGTAGACGGCGACTGGTTCGGGCCACTGCGTGACTTGCCGGTCGTACCCAACGCCGCCGCCGTACTAACCCCGCCGACCCGGCTGCTCATCGACGACATGCCAGGCGTCGCCGAGGCCCTCAACGTCGGCGACGCCGTCATCCGGCGCAAGGAGGGCATGTGGCGGGCGTTCCAGGCGGCTGGCGTGCGGAGCATGACCGAAGCCGTGACCGTCGAGATCCTTGAGATCCACGAAACCACCCGCGTCGGTGCGGTTCTCGAACAGATGGAGATCCGACGGCCCGCGCTGGCACGCGTCCTCGACAGGAACACCCAAGGACTGCAGCGGCTTGCCGAAACCCTTGCCGAACTCTCGTTCCCGCAGAGCCCAGTGCTGCGGGTCCGCTACCACCTCCGCGACTTCGGCCTCGCTTCGGGTGACACCCGGCTCAGAGCGTTGTACGTGCCCGCAGACCCCGGCGTAGACCGTGAAGCCCAGCTAATCAGCTGCCCGCACGACGACGGCTGGCCGTGGATGCTGATCGCCAAGGAACTAGCCCGAGCCCTGTACCCCGGAGAGACACCCGGGCCACTCGCCTCGAGCCTATACGTGGCGTTGAATGCGCCGTCGCTAGATGCCGCGCACAGCGCTCTCGACGATGCCGGATGGCCCCGACTTGAACACGTCGATGTCACTCCTGCTCAAGCCGGGCCCACTGCAGGGTTCGGCAATGACACCCCAGCGGGCGAGCCTCACAATAGCCAGCCCCAGCACACCCCGGACGGGGCCGCCGACGCGGAACACACGATCAACGAGCCCAATGACACAGGTACGACAGCTGGCATGCAACCCGTCGGTACAACCCGGAATCGGGCTACCGGCGCGCGGCCAACTGCCGACCATGATCCACTAGGGGGTGCACCCGACGCTACGCCAGAGGTCTCTGACGGTCGAACCGGGCAATGCCCCAGCGACGCCTACTCACCGCCCAGCCCCCGACGGCCGCCCGAAGACGCCGCGATGCCCCGCGGCCCTCGTGGTCGTCTGCGCTCCTATGTGATGATCGACGACAGCGAACGGGCAACCCGGACGGCAATGGATCGGTCACCGGTGGACCGCGCGGGCATCAGTCGGGTAGTAGCGGCCGAGCGCGGAGCGGGACGCCACCCAGAGGTGATGGCGCACAACAACCCCGGCTTCGACGTGACATCACGTGACGACACTGGCCAGGTGCTGCGCCACATCGAGGTGAAGTCGACCGCCGGTGCCTGGAGCGACATGGGAGTGGCCGTGTCCCGTAGACAGTTTGACTTCGCACAGCAACACCCAGATACGTTCTGGCTGTATGTGGTCGAGCACGCCCTCGACGACGCCCAAGCGCGCATTCTACGCATCGCCAACCCCGTAACTCGTGCTGAAGAGTTTCGATTCGATGGCGGATGGGCGGCAGTCAGCGAGGATGCCGGCAGCGACCCAGCACCGCCGGCCCAGATGTAAACCGGGGCCACGAAACCTGGCCGCGGATGGGTACCCCTGCGCACTGCGTGAGGACTTGACCGTCGCTGCCGAACCGGACGAGTGGGTCTACTGGCCCGGTATGGCCGGACGACCGGGCACCTACGCGGTAGACAGAGACGTGCCCTCACACCGCCGCCGCTTGGGCGATGTCCTTCGGGCAGATGGAGCGCAGGGGGCAGGGGCCGCAGTCGGGCGCGCCTGGTCCGCACCAGCGCCGCCCGATCAGCCACGCTGGGTAGTCGAGCTCTCCGGGTCGCTCTGGATGCAGCCATCGCGCGACCTCCATCATGTGGCCGGGGTCGTCGCGTTCGGCGAGGCGGGTGCGCAGGAATACTCGCCGTACGTGCACGTCGTAGGCGATGTCGGTGCCGGACAGCTCCTGTATCGGCACCGTCAAATCGCGGGCCAGAATTTCTACTGTCATCGCCGACTTCTTCTGTGCAATGCCGGGGAACTTCCGTAGCCGGGCGGCCAGGTCGGCCGCGCGGGGTTCGCCCGCCCAGATCTGGCCGGCGTCGCCACCGTATTCGTTCACGACGATGGTTGCGGCGGCGACCAGCCATCCGGGCGTGTTGTTGACGAACCGGTGCAGTGCCGGCGGCTTGGCGACCGCTGCGCGGACCTGCTCGGATTCGGCCACCATCCGCGCTGGGTCGAGGTGTCCGAGGCGCTGACGCAGGTCGTACGGTGCGCGCCAGGCGCGCTCGGCTGGTACGGGACAGCGGACTGTCCAACGCCCGGATCGAAGCCAACAACGTGCACCTGCGGGTGCTGACCCGCCAGGCGTACGGCTACCGCAGCGCCACAGCGCTGATCACCATGGCTAACCTCCGCCGCGGCGGCCTCTGCCCACCACTCCCCGGACGATCATGAAACCCAACCCACGAGAACGTCAGTAGACCCTCTTTTGAGCTACGCGAGTCCTGCGACCACGGCTGCTCGACTAGTCGGCGCATCCGTGCGACGATCAAACATATGTTCGATAGGTCAGTGCAGGGGGTCGGTGGGTAGTTCGGGCTAGGTCACCTGCAGTCTGGTTTGTAGCGGGTTATCGTCGCAGGTGGAGACGGTTGCGGGGGCTATGAAGGCTATGTCTGCGGATGTTGGACTGACGTGGACGGTGTGACGAACGTTGTCGGTGCGGACATGAACGCGCCTACGGCTCGTCGGCTGGTTCCGGGGGCGCTGGCCGCACGGCGGATGACATCTGGCTTGTCGCGGCGCGAGGTGGCCGCACGCGCGAGCCTGTCCGCCCGGAAGGTGTTCCTCTACGAGGAAGGTTTGCTCGCGCCCGCTCCGCCTAAGCTGGAGCGCTTGGCCGAGGCAGTGAGTTGCCGCCCTGATGAGTTGATCGACATCGAGCCAGGCCAGGAGACGCTTGCCGATTTGCGCTTTTTGATCGGGCTGACGCTGGCCCGTGCATCGGAGTTGTTGGAGGCGTCTCACGCTGGTCAAGAGTTGCGTGTGTCGGCTGAGGCGCTGTCTGCGCTCGAATGCGGTGAGCCGATGGTCGGGCGGGGTTGGGATGAGCCTTTGGTGACCGGTCGCCTCCTGCCTCCGCTGGCCAAGATCTATGGGGTGCCGACCCGGATGGTTCTGGATGCGTGGATGCGCACCCGACCGGCGGATCCTGCGCCGGTGGTGGAGAGCGTAGGTCGGGGCGGCCCGTCTCGGGCTGCTATCGAGGCATGGGCGTCACTCAATGAGCGCCAGCGCGTGTATCTGGGCGAGATCATGCGCGACGACCGGATGACCGAGACCGAGATGTGGATGCGCCGGCTGCAGCGGTTACCGGTACCACCGGCCGCTGAGTGGCGTCAGCTGCCGCTGGCCCTGAAGGCGGCGTCGTCAGAGACGGGTTATACGCGTCTGCAGGAGCGGCTGCGCCGGCGTGGGGTTCATGACCCGGGTGCCGGCCGGACGGTGCACGCCCTAGCCCGGCGGGGCCTGGTGATCGTGACTGAGGACGTAATCGATCACCCTGTTGCCGGTGAGGTCGTCCGGGTCGCCGTCAAGATCACCCGACGCGGACGGGCTGCGGCACGGGCAGGCCTGGACAAGCCTGTCGAAGTGGATCAAGAGCCACATCTGTTGTCGGAGTGGTTATGGGGTGTGTTGGTCCGTGTCGCGCTGGCCGAACCCGAAGGTCTGCCGGAGGACCGGCTGGCGGGCAGACCTTTGTTCTTTCTTGGCGTCGGTTATCGCAACGCGGCCGGTGGTCCGCCGAGCCGAGGGCTGATCGAGGCGGTGCCGGTGCTGGCTCCCGGCGGGACGCACGTGGCGGAGTTTCGGTGGCGGTTGACGGATCTCGGCCGGCGTCATGTCGTCGAGTTCACAGGCATCTATGGTCAGCGGTATCCGCGCGTGGACTGTACCGGACTCGAGAGCCTCGTCGTCTGATTTCTGACACCGACCCCGATCGCTTCCGGGGCCCGTTTTTGTCGGAGGGCGGGTCTAACATCCGCCCTCGTGGCCCATCCTGTCGATGACGAAAACCGCACACTAAGTGATCCTCATGTTCGCTACCTCGTGACCAAGGCAGCCCTGCACGCCGCGAAGGCACTCACTGCTGCTGGATGGAAGCCGGAGCGACGGCTGGAGACCTTGATGGAATGCCACGGCATCGTGCTGGCTGCCCGCGGCCCGGGAAGCCCGCTGCCTTTTGGACGGTTCCGTGAGGCGCTTTCGAGTGACCTTGCGCAGCTGCTGCCCGACGGGGTAGAGCCAGTCGACCTCAAGGGATTATTCGTCCTGGATCACGACGGACAGGTCACGGAGGACGCCTTCGATCTGGACTTCGAGCAGCGGATGCTGCTGCACACTCTGCGCAAGCTCGATCGCAGCACGGACATGCTCGGAGGCGTGCGCGAGCTACGGGAGGAGGTCGAGCAGGAGACGGTGTACCTGGCGCTGAGTAAGCAGGGCGTTCAATCGGTCTACGAGAACGGGCGTGAGGATCTGATCCGATATCCGTCCGGGCCTACCGACGGGCTGGCGGACTTGCGGCTGCCACCGACCGTGGTTGAGTTCTACACCGACATCCCGTACGCCTCGACTCACCAGGGCTGGTGGTACGAGTGCCCGATCTGCCGGTGGCCAATGCGGCTGGCGCTGGGCAAGAGCGCCGGTGCTCTGGTGGGGTCGGCCCGATGCTGGCACACCCCGCATGCGGAGATGGGGGCCTCCTACCTGTTCCGTCCGAGCGATGACGGTTCCGCTGCCGAACTGCTTCCCGAACCACGCCTAGACCGTCCCGCCGGCCGCGAAGCGGTGCTGTTCCCCGACATCGACGGTATTCCCCAGCCTATGCCGGCGGAGAACCACAAGGCGCTGGCGCGGGGCATCTGGCGATACACCACGGTTCCGGGGATTCCGGAGCTGGCGCTGCGGGACCGGCTGGTCGAACGCGGGCTGAAGGTGGACCTGTGGCCGGCCCTGGACGCCTACGACCTAATGGTGAAGATCCCCGGCACAAAGACGTCCTTCAAGGTCGACGTCAAGGATTACACGTCGGCGACGACGCTCGCGAGCCTCATCCATGCGCAGGAGGGTGACCGCGGCGGCGCCGCATGGCTCGTGGTCCCGGACTACCGGGCCGGGCAGGTTCCGCTGCTGTCCGGGGTGTGCCACCAGTACGACATGAAGGTGGCCACCGCCTCGGCCTTCGCCGAGCTGGTCTGCAAGCAGGCGGGGGTGATGTGGGCATGAGCGAACCGACCGTGCGGGCCAGCGTGGTACATGCCGCCCTGGCACTGGCAGCCCACTACTTCCCGCGCCGTATCCCCGGTGATGCGCGTGAGGCAGCCGGGTTCGCAGATGCTGCGTTCCTGCTGTCCGGCAAATACCCGGTGTGGGACCGCTGGAACAGTCTCACCCACGACGAGAAGCAGCGGATCGCGTTGGTCGGATCGATCGCCCCGGCCGACATGGCGGAGCATCACGCCTTCTCGGTCGCCGCCCGCACCGTGCTCGCACCCTCGGACCAGGGTAACGACGGCGAACAGGCACCCATTGCGGCCTTCGAGCTCGTCGGGAACAACGCCTTCAAGGCAGACGCTGCGTTTCCTCGCGTGGGCGGCAACCTGCTCGACTACGTCGATCGTCAGACCGCCCGGTTCCGGCGCCCCAGCGCCCGCCCGAAGCCGCCGGACTTCGCGGGCCCCGGCACGTGGAATACGCCGACGATCTATATCAAGGACGGCGGTCAGATCCACGGGCGAGTGCGGATTCCCCGCTATCCGCATTTCACCGAACCATTCACTCTCGACCGGCTGCCGCACGTCTCGACCGTCCCGTACACGCCTGAGCTGCAGATTCCCACGCACGAGCTCCTGACGCTGGCCGCCCAGATCGACGAACGGTTCCCGCAGGACGGGCGGTTCCTACACAGCACGCTCACCGGGCTGTTCGAGGTGCTGCAGACCACCGACGTCGTCTCGCCCCGTGAAGTCTTGACTCTGTCGGCCGGCGGCCTGGAAATCTTCCATGCTCCCACCGGCACCGGTAAGAGCGTGCTGGTTCGCGTCATGGCCAGCTGGTTCGCCCTGCGTAACCTGCGGGTCACGATCGTGCAGCCCGACATCAAGTCCTGCTTGGCCATGACGTGGAACATCCGCGGCGACCTAGCCTACCTGCGCGAGCAACAGGACTCAGACCACGCGCCTACGTGCGCCCATCTGATGTCTTCGGGTGGCATGCACGAGCGGGCCGTCAAGCACGCGTCGCTGATCGACGAGGACCCCTTGTCGCCCGGCGACTGGGGTAGACGCGGGGAACGCGACATCGACCCGCTCGCCTACGGATGCGCGCAGCGGGAATTCACCGAGGCCACCGGCGACTACCCGCCCGGACGCGAACCCTGCCTCTCGCTCGGCCGGCAGGGTGTCGGGGTATCGGCCTGCCCGTGGATCCCGACCTGCAGCAAATTTACCCCGGTCTACGAGGCGTGCGACGCGAACGTGGTCGTGATGAACCACTTCCTCTTCCTGCAGGGCACCCTCCGGATCGGCGTCAACCTCGATGGCCGGCCCGTGCGCACCTTGACGGCCGCCGAGTTTGCGCTGCGCACCAGCCATGCCGTGCTCATCGACGAGGTGGATCAGTTCCAGTCCCGGGCCATTGAACGCTGCGCCAGCGACGTGAAACTGCACTCGCGCCGTCATTGGACATCGGCTCCGCAGGAAATCGACACCGACGCGAAACGGCTGCCCATCGACGACGAGAACATGCTGCTGCCGTCGGTCAGCCACGTCCGGCTCATGGCCGAGTTCCTGCTGCTGAGCATCTGCCGTAATACGCTCACTCTGCACGCCGCCGAGGACCAGCGCGCCGAGGAACGCATCCCCGACCAGACCAGCAGCCGCTGGCACATGTCCCGTGGCCGCGACCGTACGCTGGCCCGGCTGCTGTGGCCTGATCTCGACATGGGCGACGCGGGCATCCCCACCGAGGTCGTCGAACGGATCAACGCGCTGATGCCCGAGCGCTACCAGCACACCGACCGGCACGGGCGCGCGAGCGGCGCGCTAGAACCGGTATGGGCGGACGTCCAACGAGGCCTGACCGCGCTGGTAGGACCCCGCGGTGAGAGCCTGCTCGACGCGGTCAAGCTCGAACTGCACGAGCTGTTGAGCGACGTCATCAAGGACGGGCACCGCCGAGCTCAGATCATTAACCTGCTGGCGACTCGCGCGGTGATGATCGAACTCGACGAAGCGTTGGCCGAGGTTCGCAAGAGCGCGCAGGGATTCCGGTCATCCGGCTTGCGATCCGCCCAGAAGATCGTCGAACAGCTGCAGCACTCGGCGATCACCTCGGTGATGCCGATCGGCATGCTCGGCCGCTCTCTGACCGGCTACCGAGTCACCGGCCTCGACGACAAGCAGAAGAGCGCCGAACTGGTCGCCCAGACCATCGGCGGTGACCCGCATCTGTTCACCGCCGAGCTCGGCGGGATCGTCGCGCTGAGCCTGGCCGGGACCCAACGGCCGGTCATGGGGCTGTCCGCGACGGCGTTCTTCCCGCAGGCTGTCCGCGAACACGTTCACGCCCCGGTCCGATGGTGGATGACCGACGCGCAAGCCAAGTCCATCAAGGCCCGGAAACGCCGTATCGACTACGGCAAAGGGCATCCATTGTTCGGCGAACCGATCAAAGTCTCGGGTCTGCATACAAGCCGTAAACGCGACGCTTTGATCGAACTCGGCGACCAGCTGTACGACCGGCACATCCGCCGGGAGCTGGAACGGGCAGCCCTTGAGGACCCCGACCGTGCACATGTGCTTGTCGTCGCGAACTCCTACGAGCAGTGCGCCTGGCTCGCCCGCGGCATTTCGCAGTCCGGTCACTACCGGTCCGGGCTGTGCGTCGCCGTGCGCGCAGAGGACCGGCACAGTCTTAATCCGGATCTGCCCCGCGGAAACGTTGCCGTCCGGCTGACACCGGAAGAGTTCGAGACCTTCCCGGACCGGGGCAACATCCTGGTAGTGCCGCTGTCGCTGATCGCGCGTGGCCTCAACATCGTCAAGGGCATTCGCTCCGCGGTGCGGTCGGTGTATCTGTGCGTGCGGCCCCTGGCACTACTCAACGAGCCGTCCGAGATGTACGGAAGCATAAACGCGGCCGGGATGCGCGCCCTTCCTGCCGGTGGAAGCACCGATCCCGTCGCCGCGCTTGCCGGCGCCCGCGACGCCGCGTGGGAGCGGCTGAGGCTGCTGCTGCGCTCAGCCAGCCAGTTCACCTCCATGCAGAAATCCCTGCAGGAGGAAGTCGTTGCCGGCATGATTGTCGACCTCATCCAGCTCGCTGGACGGGCACGTCGCGGCGGCACCGAGGCTGTCCTGCACATGGTCGACTTCGCCTTCCACGAGGACACCTGGAGCGCTGACCTCGACACCATCCTGCGCCGCATCCACGCCAAATGGCCGCCCGACGTACGCGCACAAATGAACGACTTGTACGGCGAAGCACTCAACGCGTTTCTGTCGTACGCCGGAATCGACCCCAACGAGCACACCGTGCTGGACGCTCTTCGAGAAGAGGACGAGTGACCCGACACCACCGCGAGCCCGGACGCTATCTCGACACGCTCGCGTACCGCTGCACCCCCGACCTCGTCGGCGACGACGTCGTGTACCTGAGAAACCTGGGCGCCGAGACACGCACCCTGTGGGAGAACTTCGACCGCGCCTGCCAGAAGCGGTACGGCAACGACTCGGCACAGGCGCCGTACTCGATCGCCACCACTGTGCTCAGCGTGCTCACCGGCGGATACGTCTACTTCGAGCCCAGCGGGCCCCAGCCGTTCCTCGCATCACGGGAGCGGATCGACGACAAGCTCCTGTGCCGGGTGTTCACCCTCACATACGGGCTAGCCCAGGGCACAGCGATCCACGAGATCGACCTGCGGCAGCCGCCACAGCTGGCGCAGAAGATCGCCGATACTCCTGAGAGCGAGGTATACCTCGCCGAGCACATCCGGCCGCAGGCTGGTACCCAGCCGGTTGCCCCAAATTGGGTGTTCCGCACCATCGCCTGGGGCCTGGCGCAGAAGCTGGCCGGCCCCTGGACGGTTCGCGAGGGCCTTACCATCCCGTTGCGGCCGGACGTCACCGGCGGGCTGATCGCCCTCGACGACCCTTGGGAAAACGACCAAGGCGGCCGGTACGCCCTGTCACGTACCGCTCTCACCCTGCAGACGGTGCCGAACATCGCCACCCCCGTACTCATGGTGACCTCCCGGGTTACCCGCATCTCGGACTCGCTGATCTACAGCAGGACGGTGCTGGCGGTCCAGCCCGGTGACGACCACCCGATCCTCGAAGTGGGCCTGCACGGCGGCGGCGGAGCCCGCACGATCAGCCGATACGCGCTTGAGGCTCTCGGACGCCTCAAGATGGACTACTCCATCCTGCAAGCCATCGCGACCCGCTCGCAGGCCGAACAGCGCATGCGCGCCGAAGCCATCGCCGAGGCCGGCAGGGACCGAAAGCCCACCCTGAAGTTTCCCCGTGAACGCCCCGACCAGATCTGGCCCGTCCTGCCCAAGAGCCGCCCATTCCCCATTGGCGTCGGCAGCGGCATGCACCACCTGCGAGTCCTGAATCAGCACATCCTGGGCCGGTTGGAGGACCGGGCAGAACCTCTCGTCGCACGCGCCACCGCCATGGCTCTGCCGCACCGCCCGACCGATCCCGAGAAGGTGTCCAAGGCGGAGATGGACCGCCGTAAGGTCGAACGCGAAGCCACCGGGTCGAAGAAGGCTCTGCGAGGCAGGGGCAGCGCGTTTCCCGAGCCCGCCTCCATCGCCGCTGCGGTCAAGGCGGCCGGCTTCACCAAGCTGCGCTTGGTCTGCCTCTGGTACCGCGATGAAACCCGGCTGCGAATGATCGCTGCCCTCGCCAAGACGTACGGCCTTGAGACTGAGGGCCTCGACCCGCACGACGGCCAAGAGATCGATCTCTTCGGCGGAACGATCACCGCCGTCTTCCACCTCGCGGCGGACTTCCTAGCACATGGTAGCCCGAACGGCCGGACAAAGGCTTTGAGACCCGCCGCCGCAGGACTCGATCCCAGCGGGGGCGTCCTGATCGGTGCTTGGTGCGAAACCCACATCCCCACCATCGACGATCTCCCGGGCCTCAAACCCGCCGAACTGGAGGACGCGGACGCGAAGCCACAGAGCAAAACGATTCTGGCAAGCAAGGACATCGCCAGCCAGTATCTGCTCGGCAAGAACACCAACGGCATCATCGAGCCAAAGGACCCCGACCACCCGGCCGAGATGGCGCTGCTCGACCTCTACCGCTCCCTCGGCATCATCGACGACCGCATCGCCAAGGCCCTGCGTCCTGAGACGCGACACGCGGAGTACGGGGCCGACCGCATCGCGCACGTCGGCTTTCACATCCGTCAGCAGAACAAACGCAAGGGTGAGAAGAGCTCGCCCAGAACGGTCGTGACCGCAACCGCGTTGATCCCGCAGACGGCGCCAGGCGACGTGTGGCAATTGCTCGGCTGGAGCTCGACCGTCGCCTCCTGGCAGCCCTACCGCCCAGCCCAGAACCAGTTCCACGAGACCGAATACCCGCAGGAGACCGGCGGCAAGAAGTCGTACCGTCAGCGCTGGGACGACGTCGGCACCGTCATCGAACAAGCATTGCAAGACCTCGTCGAGGAGCTCGACGGTCGGCCATACATCGTCACCGTCGACGAGGACAGCGCCCGCCGCATCTGGGACGGGCTGCAGAACAGCAAGCAGGGCAGCCGACCCGATACACGGAAAAGCAAGTACTGGCTGCCGGGGTACAGCCTCCAGGACGATGAACGGCCCGACGCCGTCATCCGCGTCAACATTGCTGACAACAGAGTGCCTCCGCCGATCGCCTACACCCGCGTGCTCAGCTCACGAGACGCCGTTACGGAAGGCGAGACGACCAACGCCCTGTATGAGATCGAGACGGACTTCAGCACCCCGGTATGGGTCCTGTGCAACGTGCCCCGCAATTATGACGGCGGCAACTCGGGCCGGCTCGGCGCTAAGTACACCAGATGGGACGCGAAACGGTCCGTCATCTCCGATAACCGCGAAGAACGCCGGAAGAGCGAGATGCCCGAACCGTGGTACTCGATGACCGCTACCGAGATATTCCCCATCGCCCTTAATGACCGCGTCTTTCACGAGGCACTCGCGGTCGCCACCGCTCAGCTCTGTCACCAGACCCTGTACTGGTCTGGCCGTGCCCGCTACCCAGTCGCATTGCACGCGGCCATACAGATGGATGAAGGTCATCCTCAATATCGCCGCACAGCACAGTCGCTCGACGAGGAGGAGGACGGCTCGGCTCTGCCTGTCGAAGAGTAGCGCGTGGACCGCGCAGAGGGCCTCGACGAGGAACGATGGCTCGCATGTGGCTCTGACCAAAATATTGGTCAGGGCCACATGTCTTATCTCCGTGCTTCGAAAGTCGGAAGCGACATCCGACATGCGTTCGTCGTATGGTGTCGTCCGCCGACTGAGTTCCGCCCAAGGTCGGGTGACGTTACGTAGTTTCTGTTTAGTCACTCAGTTTCGCTCAGGTCGCCCCGGCGGGCCCTATTGCGGATTTGTTTTTGCAGCGGCGCAGCTGGGTCCACAACCTTCGGCGATCCGCCGTCGCAGCTGTTCCCGTAGATGTCGGGGGGACTGCGGGCTTGGGCCTCGCGGTGAGGAAGTGCGGCTCCTCGTTACGCAGAGCTTGGCGTACCGGCCGGTAGTCGCACGGTCGCCCCATGTGGTAAGCAAGGGGTGCATCGGTGGGTGCTCCGCAGGTGCTCGGCTGCCGTGGACCGGTCAGTATCTGTCTGGACATATGAGTCTGTGTTTCGACGAAAATGGGGCTTCAGTCGGGAACGGGTGGACTACTCGGACGCCGCTGGACGTCATGACTCGACCAAGATCAAGCTCTTAATCCGCGGGTTCGGGGTTCGAGTCCCTGGCGGCGCACCAGCAGTAACACCTCAGGCCCGGTCCTCATGGACCGGGCCTGACCCCTTTTCTTGACCCCAACGTCAGGCGTCGAAGAGAAAGCCGAGCTTGTCGACCGACGAGCACTGGGATTGCCCGCTTGGCGGTTCGAGACGCGGCGAGACGCCGGCGGCTGGCGGCTGTGGGCAGTTGATTTGCCGACCTGGTGCGGTGTGCACGTCCGGGCAGACGCCTGCCGCTGAGGGACCACCGGGCAGCGGCCGGGCATAGCTAATGGGTCTGCGGGCGGTTGGCCTCCTGCCGGACTGCCTCCGTGAGATCCCGCCAGGTGCCGGCCGAGGTCTTCACCATCCGGTCGGCCATCGACCGGGCGGATGCTTCGTCCCGGAAGCCGTAGGACACCTCCTGACCTCCATCACCACCGAGGCGGCCACGGACCCGCCAGAGCTGACCGTCGGAGACCAGCCAGATATCCCGCCGGGCCATGCGACCCCACGCCCCGTTCCAGTAGCGACCACGTACCTCCACCCCCAGCAACCCTAGTCGAACACACGTTCGACCGGCCGGCTGCCGGCGTGTCGGCTGCCGGCGGCTGCCAGCGCAGGACCTGCGTGACAGATCGGTCTCGGGACGTGGGTGACACAGCTGGCTAGGCGACCCGCAGCGCCAATGAGATCTCCAGCAGGTCGGCGGGCGAGTGCGCAGCCGGCCCCTCGGGGTTGCGCCGGCTGTACCGGTCATCACAGACGAGAGCACCATCGCTTTGCTGACGCCAGTGCGGCCACTCCTCCGGGTCCTCCAGCAACCATTCGGCGAGTTCACGGGCCCCCGGCCCGGCGCCGCAACTCGTCAATGCGGCCGTCACCATCGCCGTTGCCTCCGCCGGCAGATCCGCGTCCCCGAATGCGGGCAGCAACAGCAGCAGCCGGGCATCCGGCTCCACCACCCCGTACGGCGTGCCCGACCAGTCCGCGGCGGCCATCAGCTCGGGCCAGCTCAGCCCTGGGCGGAACTCGCGTCCCCCCACGTTCGCCAGGTCCAGCTTGTACTCCCCGCCTGACCGGCACAGGACGAACTCCGTGCTCCCCGCCCCGGTCACGTTCCGGTAGACCACGTCGATCTCGTGCCCTTCGCGCAGCCCGAGCCGAAACACCGGCCACGCGTCTGGATCTGTCAGGCGTTCGTAGTAATTCCAACAATCTTCCTGATCGACCTCAAACGGCGCGGTGACCAATGAGTCATCGTGGGAAGTCATTGTGTCGGACAAATAGGTCGGCCAGAACAGCGAGTCGGTCAGGAACTGACTGCCGTCGACCAGCGGGTCGTTCTCATACCCAGTAATCAGCACGTCCGCATAGTGCCGCCCCGCCCGAGATCACGGGACCCCGAACCCGTGCTCGACTCCCGCGCTAGCGCTTCGCGACTGCCACGCAGGTCCTGATACCGATCTGTCACGCAGGTCCCGAGACCGGACACGGCGGCTGCCGGCGTGCCTGGTCTCGCATGATGGTTGACACTTCGGCCTCGCCTGATGCTTCACACACTCAACAACTATCGCCACCGTTGACGATCGCGATGACGTTCTTCCGTTCGAGTCGCTGCTTCAGCAGCTCAAGCTCTACCCGGGTCCCCTCGATGCCGGTGGTAACCGCGCGCTGAGCCGCCGCCTTCGCCTCCGATAACGAGGCACCGGCATCACGGAAGACCTTCAGCAACGCGGCGCGGCCAGGTCCCGTTTTGCCCTCGATGGTGAGGCGTGCCAACCCGCTGCGAGCGACCAAGGCATCGCGGATCTCGGCGGGGGTGTCATCCCAGCCGAACGTCTCAACGGTCGAGCCGCAGTGGGGACAATGACACTCGGCGGTCCAGTGCAGCCGGTCCCGGACGATGCGCTGCGCCAGCTCGCAGGTCATCTCAGATGCGCAATCGCCACACGGACGGGCGACGTTCACGCCGTAGGAGATCACCGGCCACCTCTTGCGATCCGTTCAGCGTCATCTAGGGCGCCAGAGCGGACAATCAGCCAGGCGCGACTTCAGCGCGATCATGTCAGGCATCAGCCGAGGCCGCAGTGTCAAACATCAACCGGCGCACGACACGATGTGAGTGCGCCCTTGGACGTGAGTGTTAGCCACAGCGCTCGTTGACGAACGAGTCGCGTGACAGCACCTTGGAACGCTTATGGCCGATTGGGGCTAGCACCTGGCCTGCTCCGATCTTCGGCAGGTCATCGGTGGTGAAGGTGACCGCTGGTGCCCTCGCACCTTCAGGCCCACTGGCCGACGAGTCGAGGGTGTAATGGTGTCCAGGATCGATCGATGTCATCGGTGCAACCTTGAAGCTGCCGAGGCCGGTGCCAATGACCTCCTCCTCGTTGGAGCTGATCTCCCAGCCGGGTCGCGCCGTGCCAAGCAGCTCCACCTCGACGTCCTGAACCCGCCCCGGCAGCGTGACGTGACGGACCAGAGGTGCAAGTCACGGTCCACGGTGTCTTCATTGAGGTACAGGTCGACGCTGACTGTTGATCGTTCGCAGACGGCGATGACTGCCGTCGGCCGCCCAGCGATCATGGCCAAGGCCGCATATTGCACCGGATCCGGACCAAGGTAACAGGCGCCCAGCGAAATCCATGCCATGACCGCAGCTGCTGCCGCTGCGACCGACCGCCTCATGGTGGGATCCTCGGCGATCGCCATTACGTGCCGATCACAGGCCGGCGTCAATGCACTCACAGCGTCAGGAGCTACGACGCCTGGGCAGCCGATATCCGCTCACTGCGCAGAGTCGCGTCTTCAGTGCGACGCGAGAGCGACCATGTCAACCATCAACCGAGGGGCGCCGTGTCACCATCAACCGGAGTCGGACAGCCCGCTGCCGGCGATGTCGTACTCCGGTAGATGCGTTACAGGTTGGCTTCACATGATGGGTGACACGACCTGGACTTAGTCCTCCCGCGGGTCGCGGGCCAGCATCAGAGGGGCCGAATCGAGACTCAGCGGAATGGTCCCCGGGTCGAGGTGGATGTGGGCCCCAGACGGTGCGCTCTCGTCCGAGAGGGCCAGGCACCACCGTGCCAGATCCCGCAGGCCCGCCCGGTCGCCGAAGATCTCAACGGAGCCGTCCACGATCTCGACGGACACCGTGCCACCCTCCACGGGCACCACGACGCCATGCGCGCTGTCGTAGCCGGGCACCGACAACACAAGCTCATCCATGCGGCGAGTGTGCCTCAGGCTGATCCGTTGCTGCCTCGCGGTGTCACCCATCAAGTGGTGCCGCTGTATCACGCATCAAGTGGAGCCCGACAGCCGGCTGCCGGCGATGCCGGGTCTCAAGACGTCCGTGACAGACCAGTCTCGGGACGTGGGTGACACTTCCGGCTAGGGCGTGTGTCGAAGTCGGCGGTGGTGGGGCGATGAGATTCCGGCGCGTCGGTGATCGAT
>NZ_JBHSBP010000001.1:0-55678 GCF_042650725.1 Micromonospora sp. GCM10011541 | reverse complement strand
AGGCCAACACCCGCCGCGGCCGTAACGGCAACGCCGCGATCCGGACCGCCACCGACACACCGGCCCGCCACCCGACACGTCGACCAACCCGAGCCGCCACGATCCCGCCGGCGCGGGATCGACGCAAAACCGTACCCACCCCGAAGCAGACCCGACCTGCAACGGTCAAGACCTCACGCCTGCTGCCCTTGCGACGGCAGGTTCCCGCCCCGGCAGACTCCCCATCGCGATCTGCCGGTCAGCGTCCGGCGGGACGGACACCCCAGGAGACCAACCCGAAAGGGCCGGTCAGCCAGGTGCCGCACACGGTTCCCACCACCACCCCGCGACACCCTCACCAGGTCCGCGGGGCAGCCCTCGGTCGCGGCTTCCACCGCCACGTGCACGCCACCCCCGTAACCGACCGGGACGGTAGCGCCAGCCGGATGTCCGGCTCGCCGAGAATCGCATAGGGAACCAGAGACGCTTCCACGAACGGCACCGGGCGCGGCCCCGGCCGGGCCCCGTCCGGCGGGGGTGGGTCAGGGAGTGGGCGGCTCGACGGGCTGGGGGCGGTTCTCCCACTTGGTCGACAGGGCGATCCCGGTGCGGGTGGAGGCCACGCCCGGGGTGCGGTTCAGCCGGACGATCAGCTGCTCCAGCTCGGCGATCGTGCCCACCCGCGCCTTGAGCAGGAACGACTCCACCCCGGCCATGAAGTAGCAGGACTCGATCTCCGGCATCTGCCGGAACGCCTCCAACACGTCGTCGGTGTCCCCGCCGGAGTCCTCGACGATGCCGATCAGCGCGGTCACGCCGAGCCCGATCGCCTCCGGCTCCACCTCGGCCCGGTACGCCCGGATGACGCCGCTGGACTCCAGCTTGCCGACCCGTTCGTGCACCGCCGGGGCGGAGAGGCCCACCTGGCGGGCCAGTTCGGCGTACGACAGGCGGGCGTTGCCGCGCAGCAGCTCCACGAGGCTCAGGTCGATCGTGTCCACGGAGAGTGACCCTATCCGTTCGGGCGTAACGCGAGACGCTCGGCATCAGTTGAACGTGACAACATGTACCCATTCACAAACTGATGGTCATGGGAGTTCTCTGCCGGTAGCATTTACTAACTTCTCAAGCCGTGCGTTTTTCGCGTTTTGGCGGACAGGCCAGGTCGCTGGTGCTGTAATTGCCATACGTCCCTCATGACGGCTCTGGGCTCGCACCGGCCGGGGGCAGTGTGTTCAGCCGGGGGCTTCGTCGACGCGAGGAGGGGGCTGTGGACACTGGAGATCGCCTGCTGACACCGGGTGAGGTCGCCGCGCTGTTTCGGGTTGACCCGAAGACTGTGACGAGATGGGCGGCGGCCGGCCGGATAGGCAGCATCCGGACTCCAGGCGGGCATCGCCGGTTTCGGGAATCCGAGGTGCGGGCCCTGCTTGAGGGGGAGGGCATGCTGGACGAGGCGGAGGACATGGGCAAGCCACGCAACATGGGCCCGGCGGCCGCGACCGGCCCCGGACCGGCCAACGCCGGCATGTACTGAGTACGGATCGGCACGCGGACCGGCCGTCAGGTCCGGTCCGCGTCCCGTCGGGCGGCGGCCAGCTCGCCCGACCAGCGACGGAACAGCGTGTGCGGTACGCCCAGCGCGTCCAGCACCTTGCCGGCCACGAAGTCGACCAACTGCTGCGCCGAGGCGGCCGCGCCCGCGCCGTAGAAGCCCGGACTGGCGGGCAGCACGACCGCGCCGGCGTCGTGCAGCGCGATGAGATGCTCCAGGTGGCTGCGGGTCACCGGCGTCTCCCGCGGCACCACCACCACCGGCCGCCGCTCCTTCAGGTTGACCTCGGCCGCCCGCTGCAGCAGGTCCTTGGAGAGCCCGATCGCGATGCCCGCGCAGGCCGCCGTGCTCGCCGGCACCACTGCCATGCCGCGTACCCGGTAGGAACCGCTGCTCGGGCCGGCGGCCAGGTCACCGGCGGGCCAGTGCCGCAGGTCCGCGCCGGTCAGCTCACGACCCAGCCAGGCGGCCAGGTCGTCGGCCCAGTGCCCGTCCCGGAAGGGGCGGCCGGTCTCGTCCAGGATGGTCAGCCGGGCCGCCCGGGAGACGATCAGGTCCACCGCCGCGCCGGCGTCGAGCAGGCCCCGCACGACGGCTGCCGCGTACGGCGTGCCGGAGGCACCGGAGACGCCGACCACCCATGGTTCGCGCATACGACAAGCGTGCCTGGTCGGCGGCGGGGACCGGCGGGCACCCCCGTCGTACCGGTCCGGAGCGTCCCCCTTGTCCCGGGAGCGTCGTCGTTGTCCCGCCGGGTCACGGCCGTCCCGGCGACCTGGCATGCTTCCGTCGGCGATCCACGGCCACGGGAGGGATCGGGATGACGGAGGCGCTGCTCTGGTCGCTGCGGTCCGGCTGCCCGCTCGCGCCCCGGCTCTCCCCGTACGCCGACCGCACCCAGCACTGGCTGCTCGACCAGCTCGTCGGCCTCGACCTGCCGCTGGACGCGGTGGCCCTGGGTCGACTGCGCCGGGCGGGTTTCGCCCGGTACGCCGGCCGGCTCTACCCGGACGCCACCGAGCCGGACCTGCGCGTGCTGACATCCCTGTTCACCTGGTTCTTCCTGGTGGACGACGCCTGTGACCGGCCGGACCGGCTGACTCCGCCGCAGATCCGCGCGCTGCGCGACGGGGTGCTCGCCCTGCTGCGCGAGGGGCCCCGGGCACGCCATCCCGGCTTCTCGGGGCCGCTGCGGCGGCTGCTCGTGCAGGCGTGGCGGGAGCCCCGACGGCGGATGCCCGCCCGCTGGCGGCTGCGCTTCGCCGACGCGGTCGCCGACCACCTGGACGGCGCCTGGCGGGAGGCGGTCGCGAAGGCCGCCGGCCGGGCCCCCGGGGTGGCCGAGTACGTCCAGCTGCGCCGGGCGACCTCGGCGGCGTACGTGTCGTACCCGCTGATCGAGTTCGCGACCGGCCGGCCGCTGCCCGACGCGGTCTACCACCATCCCGCGCTGCGCCGGATCGCCGACCTCGGCAACGACCTGCTCTCCTGGTTCAACGACCTGGCGTCGCTGGACCAGGACCGGGCCAGCGCCGGTGGGCACAACCTGGTGCTGGCGATGGCGACCGAGTACGGGGTGCCGGTGGGGACCGCCGTGAACCTGGTGGCCGAGCGCTGGCGGGCGGGGATGGCCCGGTTCGTGGCGCTGCGCGCCGCGGTGCCGTCGTTCGGTCCGGCGCTGGACGAGGCGGTCACCGCCCACCTCGACGGGGTCGCCCACGCCGTGCGCGGCACGGTGGACTGGACGTTGGAGAGCGGCCGCTACCCGGTTGCCCCCGTGTCCTGACCCCGCCGCTCAGGGGCGCAGGTCGAGGCGGACCACCAGGTCGAGCAGGGCGAAGACGAAGAGCGCGATGCCGACGAAGCCGTTGGCGGTGAAGAAGGCGCGGTTGACCTTGCTGAGGTCGGTGGGGCTGACCACCAGGTGCTGGTAGCCGAAGGCGACGGCGGTGAACGCCAGCCCGATCCACCAGAGCCAGCCGAAGCCGACCAGCGCGCCGAACCAGATGAACAGCGCGAAGGTGACCACGTGCGCGACGGTGGAGGCGTGCAGCGCGAAGCGCCGGCCGTACCGGGCGGGCACACTGTGCACACCGATCTCCCGGTCGATCTCCGAGTCCTGGCAGGCGTAGATCAGGTCGAAGCCGCCGATCCAGAGGCCGACGGCCGCGCCGAGCAGCCAGGCCGGCCAGGAGCCGGCGAGGGTGCCGGTGACCGCGAGCCAGGCGCCGACCGGGCCGACCGCCTGGGCGATCGCCAGGATGGCGTGCGGCCAGTTGGTGAACCGCTTGCCGTACGGGTAGACGACCAGCGGGATCACGGCGAGCGGCGCGAGCACCAGGCAGAGCGGGTTGAGCAGGGCGGCGGCGGCGAGGAAGACCACCAGCGCGACGGCCGCGCCGGTCCAGGCCGTCCGCACGCTCACCGCCCCGGTGACCAGTTCCCGCCCGGCGGTACGCGGGTTCCGCGCGTCGATCCGCCGGTCGAGGATCCGGTTGGCGGCCATCGCGAACGTCCGCGCCCCCACCATCGCCACGGTGATCAGCAGCAGGTCGAGCCAGCGCACCCGCCCGCCGTCGACCCGCATCGCGGTCAGCGCCGACAGGTACGCGAACGGCAGCGCGAACACCGAGTGCTCGATCGCGACGAGCTTGAGGAACGACTTCACCCGGCCCGGCTTCTCGGCCGGCGCGTCGAGGACCGCCATCAGATCCCGTACTCCTTCCAGCGCTTGTCGACCAGCGAGACCACCTCGGGCGACATCGACATCTCCTCCGGCCAGCCCCGGGTGTAGCCCTCGGTGGGCAGCTTGCGGGTCGCGTCGACACCCACCTTGCCGCCCCAGAACTGCTGGTACGACGCGTGGTCGAGGTGGTCCACGGGCCCCTCGGTGAGGAGCAGGTCGCGGGCGTAGTCGACGTTGCCGAAGGCGCGGAAGGCGACCTCGTTGTAGTCGTGCACGTCGCAGTCGGCGTCGACGATCACGATCAGCTTGGTCAGCGACATCAGGTGGGCGCCCCAGATCGCGTTCATCACCTT
The DNA here is from genome assembly GCF_042650725.1 of Micromonospora sp. GCM10011541. Taxonomy (NCBI): domain Bacteria; kingdom Bacillati; phylum Actinomycetota; class Actinomycetes; order Micromonosporales; family Micromonosporaceae; genus Micromonospora; species Micromonospora sp. GCM10011541. Next base: position 51,105 of record NZ_JBHSBP010000001.1, on the reverse strand, counting down.
CTGGGCGTGCTTCGGGTAGCGCTTGCGGATCGACACGATCGCGCAGTTGTGGAAGACCCCGGCGGCCGGCAGGTCGTAGTCGACGATGTCCGGGATCAGCAACTTGAGCAGCGGTTGGAAGATCCGCTCGGTGGCCTTGCCGAGGCCGTGGTCCTCCTGCGGCGGCTTGGAGGTGACGATCGAGTGGTAGACCGGGTCGCGCTGCATGGTCATCGCCTCGATGTGCAGCACCGGGAACGGCTCGACCGGGGTGTAGAAGCCGGTGTGGTCCCCGAACGGGCCCTCCGGCAGCCGCTCGCCGGGCTCCAGGTAGCCCTCCAGCACGATCTGCGCGTGCGCCGGCACCTGGAGCGGCACGCTGAGGCAGTCGACCATCTCGACCCGCTCCCCGCGCAGGAAGCCGGCGAACAGGTACTCGTCGATGTCGCTGGGGAGCGGCGCGGAGGCGGCGTAGGAGACCACCGGGTCGCAGCCGATCGCCACCGCGACGGGGAGCCGCTGGCCGAGCCGCTCGGCGACGGCGTGGTGGGCGGTGGAGTCCTTGTGGATCTGCCAGTGCATGCCGAGGGTGTTGCGGCCGTGCTGCTGGAGCCGGTAGAGGCCGAGGTTGCGCTTGCCGGTCTCCGGGTGCTTGGTGTGGGTCAGCCCGTAGTTGTGGAAGATCCCGCCGTCGCCGGGCCAGACCTGGAGGCCGGGCAGCCGGTTCAGGTCGACGTCGTCGCCCCGGTAGACCACCTGCTGGCAGGGGGCGGTCTTCACCTTGCGCGGCGGTACCGACTTGAGCTGCATGACCTTGCCCAGGCCCTCGCGGATGCCGGACCAGCCGACCGGCAGCTCCGGCTTGATCAGCGCGCCGATCCGCTCGCCGATCTCGTCGAGCGAGTCGACGCCGAGCGCCATCGCCATCCGCTTCTCGGTGCCGAACAGGTTGATCGCGACCGGCATCTCGCCCCGGGTGGGGCGCTCGAAGAGCAGGGCCGGGCCGCCGGCCCGGACGGTCCGGGTGACCACCTCGCTGATCTCCAGGGTGGGGTCGACCGGGACGCTCACCCGCCGCAGCTCGCCCGCGCGCTCCAGCGCCGCGAGGAAGTCCTTGAGATCGGTGTACGGGAAGCCACGAGCCGCCATGTCCGCCAGTCTCCCGCACCGGCCTCCCGGTCGCCCAAGCCGGGTGGTGTGACGCGGCCGATGCCGGCACGGACCGGGCATGGCCGGGCGACCGCCGGGTAGTCGAGCCGTCCGGCGGCGAAGGGGGCGGCGATGGGCGGCGGGCGGATCCCGGCGGGTTTCAGCGAGCAGCGGGCACGGGTCGGCGAGGTGAGCCTCAACTACGTCCGGGGTGGCAGCGGTCCCCCGCTGGTGCTGCTGCACGGCTATCCGCAGTGCTGGCACATGTGGCGGCACCTGCTGCCGGAGCTGGCGCGCTCGTTCGAGGTGGTCGCGCCGGACCTGCGCGGCTTCGGCGACAGCGACGCCCCGGCCGGCGGGTACGACAAGAAGAACATCGCCGCCGACCTGCACGGCCTGCTCACCGGGCTCGGCCTGACCGGCGACCTCCGGCTGGTCGGCCACGACCTGGGCACCATGGTCGCGTACGCCTACGCGGCCGCCCATCCCGACGTGGTGTCCCGGCTGGTGCTCACCGAGGCGCCGATCCCGGACGAGAGCCTCTACACGATCCCGGCCCTGACGGCCGCCGGCCCGGCGGTGTGGAACTTCGGCTTCTTCAACGTCGCCAACGGGCTGCCGGAGCAGCTGATCGGCGGCCGGGAGGCGCTCTGGGTGGACCGCTTCACCGACTCGATGATGGTGCACAAGGGCAGCATCGGGCCGGAGGACGCCGAGGAGTACGCCCGGCACCTGCGCGACCCGGACCATCTGCGGGCCAGCTTCGACTGGTTCCGGGCGTTCGGGCAGGACGTGGCGGACAACGCCGCGTACCGGTCGACGAAGCTGCCGATGCCGGTGCTCGCCGTCGGCGCCCGGGCCAGCCTCGGCGAGCAGGTGGCCGAGCAGGTCCGCCGGTACGCCGACACGGTCTCCGGCGAGGTGGTCGAGGACTGCGGCCACTGGCTCTTCGAGGAGCGACCGGCGGAGTTGAGCGCCCTGCTGCTGCCCTTCCTGCGCGGCTGACGTCTACCCGGCCGGCTGCCAGGCGTACGCGGCCAGCGGCGGGTCGAGCGGCGCGCCGGTGAGCCGGTTGGCGAAGGTCGAGATGGTGTAGGTGCCGACGCCGAGCACCACGTCGAGGGCGTGCCGGGGCTGCCAGCCGGCGTCGAGGAAGGCGGCCAGCTCGGCGTCCGGGACGGCGCCCCGGTGGTCGAGGACGGCCAGGGTGAACCGGCGCAGCGCCTCCAGCCGCGCGTCGGGCAGTTCGGTGCCGGCCCGCAGCGCGTCGACCAGCTCCGGCGTACCGCCGTGCCCGGCCAGGGTGGGGGTGTGCATGGCAACGCAGAGATGGCATTCGTTGCGGGTGGCCACGGTGAGGACCAGGACCTCCCGTTCCACCGGGGCCAGGCTGGCGGCCTCGAAGACGGCGTTGGCGCCGAGGAAGCCCTTCAGCAGCTGGGGGGACTCGGCCATCAGGGCGACGGCGGCGGGCAGGTAGCCGAACTTCCTCTGCGCGGCGTCCAGGGTCGGGCGCGCGGCGGCGGGCGCGGTGTCGGGGGTGTGGGCGGTGAAGACCGGTCGGGACATGCCGACCCCTCTCGGATACGATGGTCAACGTGGTTGACCAAATAGTAAACGTGGTTGTCGAGCATGGCAACGCCTGACCGCCCCGGATTCGCGCTGCCCCTGCTGCTGCTGGCCGGCTTCCGTACGCTCATCGACGACCTGCACGCCGAGCTGGCCCGGCAGGGGCACCCGGAGCTGCGGCCGGCGCACGGCTTCGTCCTCCAGGCCGTCGGCCCGGACGGCACCACCGCCTCCGAGCTCGGCCAGCGTCTCGGCGTCAGCAAGCAGGCCGCCGGCAAGACGGTGGACCGGCTGGTCGCCCTGGGCTACCTCGAGCGCGCCGACGACCCCGCCGACGCCCGGCGCAAGCTGGTCCGGATGACGGAGCGAGGGCTGGACGGGCTGCGCCGCTCCGCGGTCGTCTTCGACGAGCTGCGCGACCGCTGGACGGCGACGCTCGGCCCCGACCGCGTCGCCGCAATGGAGGACGACCTGCGCACGGTCGCCTCGGCCAATTTCTTCCGCCTGGACGTACCCGGCTGGTTCGGCGGCTGACCGGTGGGCCGGGTCCGACCGTCATCCTCGCCCAGCCCCGGACCGTCGCCCCGCTCGGCCCGGCAACCATCCGGTCGCGCCCTTTGCTCTGCTTAACCAGAGGCAACAGGAACGGCCGGTGACTGTTGCCTCCGTTGAAGCAGAGCAAAGGGGATTCGAGGAGGGGTCGCCGGTCGGGGCTGCCGAGTGGGTGACACCTCGGCGGCCGAGGGCCACGATGGCCCCATGGACGACGCGTACGTGGTGGGTGATCCGGACGGCCTCTCGCCCCTGCTTCAGGCGAGCCGGGCGACGCCGAGGACCCGACAGGTCAGCTGACGCCGGCGTACGAGTGCAGGCCGGTGAAGAAGAAGTTGACCCCGAACAGGTTCATCAGCATGGTCAGGAAGCCCAGGACGGCGATCCAGGTGGCCACGTTCCGCTTGATGCTCGGGGTGGCCCGGGCGTGCAGGTAGCCGGCGTAGACCACCCAGGAGATGAACGCCCAGGTCTCCTTGGGGTCCCAGCCCCACGCCCGGCCCCAGGCCGCCTCGGCCCAGATCGCCCCGGCGATCACCGCGAAGGTGAAGATCGGGAACGCGAAGGCGTGCAGCGCGAAGGTCATCCGCTCCAGCCCGGCCGCCGCCGGCAGCCGGCGGGCCAGCGTGTACGGGAAGCTGCGCCGCCCCTGCTCCCAGCCGGCCCGCATCAGGTACGCCACCGCCGGCACCACGCCGAGCAGGAAGATGCCGGAGGCGAAGACGATCGTCGACACGTGGATGACGAACCAGTACGACTGGAGCGCCGGCATCAGCGGCGTGACCTGGACGTAGAGCTTCAGCTCGGCGAAGGCCAGCAGCAGCACCATGACCAGGGTCAGGAAGAGCCCGAGCCGGCGCAGTGCGGGGCGCCTCCAAAGCACCGCGAGCCAGGCCGCGGTCCCGATGAAGGTGACCGTCAGCACGAACTCGTACATGTTGCCCCAGGGCATCCGCTCGGCGGCGACCCCCCGGGCGACCAGGGCCCCGAGGTGCAGCGCGGCGGCGAGCGCGGTGACCCAGCCGGCGATCCGACCGGCCACGAGGGCCCGCTGCGCCGACCGGCCGGCCCGGGTTTCGACCGGAGCGGCCGGAACCTCGACGGTCCCGCCGGCACCGCCGACTCCCGCGCCGACCAGTGCCCGGGCCGGGGCGGCGGCCGTCGCCGGCACCGCCCGGGCGTTGCCGAGCGCGTACTCGACGGCGTGGCTGATCATCGCGACCAGGTACGCCAGGATCGCGAAGGTCACCAGCTGGTCGGAGAGTGCGGACATCACTCGACTCCTTCTCGCGTCCGCTCGTCGCCCCGCTCGTCGGCGCTGACTGCGGCGACCAACTGGGCGAACTCGTCGGCGAACCCTGGGTGTTCGGTGCGCGGCAGCCCACCGGCCTCCACCAAGCTACTACCGCTCGTCGGAGATCCATCGTCCGGGGGCGTCACCCGGAACCAGACCCGCCGCCGCCGGCCGAAGAGGGAGCCCATCAGGCCGGCGAGCAGCACCACACAGGCGCCGAGCAGCAGCGCCTGCCCGGGGGCGTACCGGACGGAGAGGGTGACGTAGGGCTTGGTGCCGAGGAACTCCAGCGTGCTGCCGTCGTCCAGGGTCCACTTCTCGCCGACGCCGAGCTTCTTGTCGCCGAGCTGCTTGAGCTTGCCGTTGTCGACCTGCCGCTGGTCGAGCTTGTAGACCGAGCCGGGGATGCCGGCGTCCAGCCCGAGGTTGCCCCGGTACGCGACCAGCACGACCGCCGGGTTCCGCTCCTCGGGGAACTTCGACGTGACGAACGGCCCGGTGTCCGGGGCGGTCGGCAGATAGAGCCCGTCGAAGGCGACCTGCTGGTCGGCGGCGCGCTTGCCGGTCTTCGGGTCGACGTTGGCGTCCGGGAACGCGGCCAGGCCCTCGCCGGTCAGTCCGACGTCGCCGGTGGTCAGGAACGGCACGGTGCTGGTCTGGCTGCGGCCGTACCGGTCGGTGTACCTCAGGATCGGGGCGTACCCGTGGCCGAGCAGGTAGACGTTGGCGGAACCGAGCCGCAGCGGGGAGTTGACCGAGAAGTCGGCGGTCCGCTTCGACCCGTCCGGCTCGTCCACCGTCACGGTGGCCCGGAAGCTGGCCGGCTGTCCGGACGGCAGGAACTTCGCGTGGAAGTCGTCCAGGGTGAGACAGAACGGCGGCAGGTCGCTGCTGTCCACGCGCGGGCCGAGGGAGGCCTCGCTGTACTGCTGGCGGGTGTTGCAGAAGGCGTTCTCCACGCCGGCCACCAGCAGCCGGTTGCCGTGCCAGCCGTACCAGGAGCCGAGCGCGACCCCGAGCAGCACGGCGACCAGCGAGGTGTGGAAGAGCAGGTTGCCGGTCTCCTTGAGGTAGCCCTTCTCGGCGGAGACCTCGTCGCCGCGGACCTCGACCCGCCAGCGGCGGCGGCGCAGCACGGCGGCGATGGCCGCCGGGTCGGCGGCGGCCGGGGCGGCCAGCACCGCATGCTGGGGCAGCCGGTCCAGCCGCTTCGGGGCGGCCGGCGGGCGGGAGCGCAGCGCCCGCAGGTGGTCCCGCATCCGGGGCAGGACGCAGCCGACCAGCGAGGTGAAGAGCAGCAGGTAGATCGCGGAGAACCAGATGGAGCCGAAGACCGCGAAGGCACCGATCCGGTCGAGCTTCGGGGCCAGGCCGGGGTGGTCGACGAAGAACTGGTTGACCTTCTCCGGGTTCACCCCGCGCTGGGGCAGCACCGAGCCGGGGATGGCGGCGACCGCGAGCAGGAAGAGCAGGATCAGCGCGGTACGCATGCTGGTCAGCTGCCGCCACGAGTTGCGCAGCAGGGCGAGCACCGGGTTGACCCGCCGCCGGGGCGCCCCGGCCGGCGCGGCCGGCCGGTCGTCCACGGTCGTCATCAGATGCTCACCTCGCCCACGCCGACGTGCGTCTGCAGCCAGATCACGAAGTTCTGCCAGCCGCCGGTGACCAGCGCCAGGCCGATCAGGATCAGCAGGGTGCCACCGATCCGGGTCACCCAACGGCTGTTGCGCCGGACGGCGCGGAAGACCCCGAGCAGGCGGTGGAAGCCCAGCCCGAAGACGACGAACGGTACCCCCAGCCCGAGGCAGTACGCCACGGCCAGCACCACGGCCCGGTCGGTCTTGCCGCCGACGGTGGCCATGCCGAGCACCGCGCCGAGCGTCGGGCCGGTGCAGGGCAGCCAGCTCAGCGCGAAGACCGCGCCGAGGACGGGGGCGCCGAGCAGCCCGGCGGCGGGCAGCCGGTTGATCCGGAACTCGCGCTGCATCCCCGGCACCAGGCCGAGGTAGCCGAGCCCGAGCACCACGACCAGCCCGCCGATGACGATCTCCAGGGCGCGTTCGTGCTGGAAGAAGACCTTGCCGACGCCGGAGAAGAGGATCGCGGTGGCGGTGAAGACGGCGGTGAAGCCGGCGATGAACAGCAGCGTCCCGGCGAGCACCCGGCCCTTGACCGCGGCCGCCGGCCGGGCCGCGACGGCCACCCCGCCGGTCGCCACGGCGACCCCGCCGCCGGTCGGGGCGTCCCCGCCGGCCGGTGCCGGCTCGGTTCGCGCCCGGCCCTCCAGGTCGGCGCCGGCCAGGCCGGTGACGTACGACAGGTAGCCCGGCATCAGCGGCAGGACGCACGGGCTGAGGAAGCTGACCAGGCCGGCGAGCACCGCCGCGCCGATCGCCAGCAGCAGGGGCCCGGACTGGGCGACCTCCCGGAACGTCTCGCCCATCAGCGGGACCCGGAGGCCGCTTGCTCGGCGGCGATCCGCTCGACGACGGGGCGCAGGCCGTCCTGGGTGACGGCGGCCCGGATCACGGTGGCGATCCGGCCCTCCCGGTCCAGGACCACGGTGGCCGGGATGGTGTTCGGCGGGATGTCCAGGGCCAGCGCGAGCCGGCTGGCCGGGTCGAAGAGGCTCGGGTAGGTGACCCGGCCCTGCTCGAACGCGACCGCCTTGTCCTTGCTGTCCTGCACGTTGATGCCGAGGAAGGTCACCCCGGAGGCCTTGGTGGCCTGGTAGGTGGCCTCCAGGTCGTCGGCCTCGGCCCGGCAGGGCGCGCACCAGGAGCCCCAGAAGTTGAGCACCACCACCTGGCCGCGGGCCTGCGAGACGTCGTAGCCGCCGCCGGTGAGCAGGTCACCGGTGATCTTCGGGGCCGCCGAGCGCTGGTCCGGGGCGCACTCGATGACGCCGGCCTTGTTGGCGCACTTGCTCTCCTCGCTGCCGGAGGAGCAGCCGACCAGCGCCGTCACGGCGGTGACGGCGGCGAGCAGGGCGGCGAGGGGCCTCCGGGAACGCATCAGGCCCCCTTGGCCGTCCGGGCGGTCGGCGAGATCGCGACCAGGTGGGCCGCCGGCTCGGAGTAGCCGATGCCGACGACCTTGGCGCCGTCGAAGTGGAACGAGGTGAGGCTGGCCAGGCCGCACTGCCGCTTACGCGGGTCGTGCCAGAGCCGCTTGCGCTCGACGTACCGGCGCAGCGTCCAGATCGGAAGCTGGTGGGAGACCAGCACCGCCTCGCGCCCCTCGGCGGCGACCCGGGCAGCGTGCAGCGCGGCGAACATCCGCTCCGCGATGGCCTGGTACGCCTCGCCCCAGGACGGGGTGACCGGGTCGCGCAGCACCCACCAGTTGCGCGGGTCGCGGAACGAGCCGTCGCCCGGGGAGACCTTCTTGCCCTCGAACCAGTTGGCGCTTTCGATCAGCCGCTCGTCCACCCCGACCGGGAGGCCGAACTGCGCCGCGATCGGCTCGGCGGTCTGCTGGGCGCGCTCCAGCGGGCTGGCCACCACGTGCACCACGTGCCGCTCGGCGAGCCCCTGCGCGGCGGCCTTGGCCATCTGGACGCCCAACTCGGAGAGGCGGAACCCGGGCAGCCGGCCGTAGAGGACGCCCCCCGGGTTGTAGACCTCGCCGTGCCGCAGCACGTGGACCACCGTCTCGCTCACCGAGCCACCTCCGTTCGCGACTGCGGGGCTCGCAGAACCGGCTCACTCCTCGCGCTCACCCCACTACCCCCCGTGACCCGCCGCTGCCGCCGCCGTCGCCGCGCCGGGCAGGGCGGCGGCGATCTGCTCCAGAGCGGCGTCGTCCAGCGCCGCCGACACGAACCACGACTCGAACGCGCTCGGCGGCAGGTAGACGCCGGCGGCGAGCATCGCGTGGAAGAACGCCTTGAACGCGGGGACCTGCTGGGTTCGCGCGCTGTCGTAGTCGACCACGTCGGCGTCGGTGAAGAAGATCGAGAACATGCTGCCGGCGTACGACAGGCGGTGCGGGACCCCGGCGGCGGCCAGCGCGTCGGCGGCGAGCTTGCCCACGACGGCGGCCGTCTCGTCGAGCCGGCGGTAGAGCGCGTCGTCGGCGAGCCGCAGCGTGGCCAGGCCGGCGGCGCAGGCGAGGGGGTTACCGGAGAGGGTGCCGGCCTGGTAGACCGGGCCGGCCGGGGCGAGCCGCGCCATGATCTCCGTGCGCCCGCCGAAGGCCGCGGCGGGCAGCCCACCACCCATGACCTTCCCGTACGTCCACAGGTCGGCGTCGGACGGGTCGAGGCCGTGCCACCCGGCGCGGGTGACCCGGAACCCGGTCATCACCTCGTCGACGATGAGCAACGCGCCGTACGCGTGGGCGATCCGGGCGAGCTGCTGGTTGAAGCCGTCACGGGGGGCGACCACGCCCATGTTGCCGGCGGCCGCCTCGGTGATGATCGCCGCGATGTGCGGACCCTCGGCCGCGAAGGCCTCCTCGACCGCCGTGATGTCGTTGTACGGCAGCACGATGGTGTCGCCGGCCGCCGCGCCGGTCACGCCGGGCGAGTCGGGCAGGCCGAGCGTCGCGACACCGGAGCCGGCGGCGGCGAGCAGCCCGTCGGAGTGCCCGTGGTAGCAGCCGGCGAACTTGATGATCTTGGCGCGCCCGGTGAAGCCACGGGCCAGCCGGATCGCCGACATGGTCGCCTCGGTGCCCGAGTTGACCAGCCGCACCTGCTCGACCGGGGTACGCGCGACGATCTCCGCGGCCAACTCCACCTCGCCCGGAGTGGGCGTGCCGAAGCTGGTGCCGTACGTGGCGGCCTCCTGCACGGCGGCGACCACCTCGGGGTGCGCGTGGCCGAGGATCAGCGGCCCCCAGGAGCAGACCAGGTCGACGTAGCGCCGGCCGTCCGCGTCGAACATCCAGGGACCCTCCCCCCGGACCATGAAGCGCGGGGTGCCGCCGACGGCACGGAACGCGCGCACGGGGGAGTTCACCCCGCCGGGCACGATGGCCTTGGCGCGGTCGAACAGGGCCTCGGAGGCCGGCGCGTCGGCCGGGTAGCGGCCGGATCCGGCGGAAAGGGTATCGGTCACGATGCCGCCATTGTGTCAGCGCCCGCCGGGGAATCGGCAGCCACCCCGCACCGGGGTTACCGGGCTCACCCGCGTGCGGGTCGGCCGAGCGGGATGAAGATCAGCCGGGGCCGGCGGTCGGCACCGGGTCGGCGCGCAACCGGGGCAGGCTCGGCGGGCCGGGTGGTCGAGATCGCGATAGGGTAACCGGGTGGATCGTGCCGAACTGTCCATCACGGTACACCGGACGGGTGACGAAGTTGTTCTTCGCCTCGCCGGTGAGATCGACATGCTCACGGCCGCCCAGCTGTCGACAGTCGTCAATGAGGTGCTGGCCGACCCCCCGCCGCGCATCGTGCTCGACCTGGGCGGGGTCACCTTCTGCGACTCGCAGGGCCTCGGCACGCTGGTGGTGCTCAGCCGCAAGGCCAGCCACGCGCAGTGCCTGCTGGTGCTGAGCAACGTCGGCGACTTCCTCCTCCGCGTCCTCGACATCACCGGCCTCCGCTCCGCCCTGATGATCCGCAACGAAACCGCCCCCTGACCCACCCCTCCCACTGCCTCCGCCCGGGGTCGCCTCACCCCCGTCGATCATGAAGATGTTGCCGCGACGCGCTGAGGCGCGGGACAACAACTTCATGATCGACCGAAGCTGGGGGCGGGGTCAGGTGGTGGGGGTGTCGCGGTGGCGGAAGGCCGTGAGGCCGATGGCCGACAGCAGGGCGGCCAGGGCGGTCAGCAGCCAGAGCGGGGTGGCGTGCCAGTGGTCGCCCAGCACCTGCGGGGTGTGCGTGAACGGAGAGAGGTCCAGCAGCCACTGGCTCAGCTCCAGCACCGCGCCGAGCTGGCCGAGCAGCACGCAGACCGCGAGCACCGCCCAGGCCACCGGGGCGAGCCGGGGCAGCAGCCCGTAGAGCAGCACGGCGAGGCCGGCCAGCACCCAGGCGGCCGGCAGCTGCGCCAGCGCGGCGCCGACCAGCCGGGGCAGCTCGCCCGGCACGTCGTGGACGCTGATCCCGTAGGTCAGGCCGGTCGCGAAACCGGTGACGGCGAGCACCACCGCCGGCCCGACCAGGGCGAACAACACATGCGACAGGAGCCAGCCGGTCCGGGTCACCCCGGTGGCCAGCACCGGCTCAGCGCGCCCGTCGGTCTCCTCCGCCCGCATCCGCAGCGCGGCCTGGATGCCGTAGCCGGCGGCGGCCAGCCCGGCCAGGCTCAGCGTCGCCCCGAGGTACGCCTCGGCCAGCCCGGAGGCGCCACCGATCCTGGTCATGATCTGCTCCAGCTGGGGATTGCCCTCGACCGAGCTGCCGGCGGCCTTCGCCGCCCCGCCGAGGATCAGCCCGAGCAGGCCGAAGCCGACCGACCACCAGAGGATCTGCCCGCGGTGCAGGCGCCAGGCCAGGCCGGACGGCCCGCTGAGGGCGCGCCCGGCGGTAGCCGGCCCGAGCCGGGGCGGCAGCAGCCCGGCACCCAGGTCGCGGCGCACCGACAAGGGGTACGCGACGGCGGCGAGCAGCGCGGACAGCCCCACCGACAGCGCCGCCACCCACCACCGGTCGCCTTCGTACGCCCGGATGCGGGGCGCCCAGCCCAGCGGGGAGAGCCAGCTCAGCCACTCGCGCTCCGCCGCGTCACCGGCGAGGCGGAGCGCGAAGGCCGCCCCGAGGACGGCGATCGCGATCCCCCGTGCCCCGCCCGCCGTCTCGGTGAGCTGGGCGGCGAGCCCGCCGACGGTGGCGAAGACGATCCCGACCAGCGCGCCGGCCAGCCCGTACGCCAGCGAGCCGGCGGCCGGCAGGCCGGTGGCGACGAGCCCGCCGGCGGTGAGCAGGCCGAGCAGCAGGTTGGCCGCGTACGTCACGAGCAGGGCGGCGGTCAGGCCGGCGTACCGGCCGAGCACGGTGCCGCCGAGCAGTTCCCGGCGGCCGGCCTCCTCCTCGGTGCGCGTGTGCCGGATGACGGTGAGCAGGCTGGCCAGCGCGATGATCACCAGCAGGAAGCCGCCGCGCTGGGCGGTGAGCGCGCCGACGCTCTCGCCGTACACCGGGCCGAGGAGCGCGACGATCGACGGGTTGCGGGCGGTGCCGGCGGCGTACGCGGCCCGCTCGGCGGCGGTCGGGAAGAGCTCGAAGAAGCTGGCCGCGTACGACATCGGCAGCACGGCGAGGACCAGCACCCAGAGCGGCAGCAGGACGCGGTCCCGGCGCAGGATCAGGCGGACCAGGTGACGGGTGCCGGTGAGGGTGCTCATCGGGTCGCCTCGGCGCCGGTCGACTCGTAGTGCCGCAGGAACAGCTCCTCCAGCGTGGGCGGCTGGCTGACCAGGCTGCGTACGCCGATCTCGGTGAGCCGGCGCAGCGCGGCGTCCAGCGCGGCGGTGTCCACGTCGAAGCGCACCCGGTTGCCCTCGACCCGCAGGTCGTGCACGCCGGGCAGGGTGGCGAGGCCGTCCAGCGGCCCGGCGAGCTCGGCGTCGATCGCGGTGCGGTGCAGGTGACGCAGCTCGCCGAGGGTGCCGGTCTCCACGTTCCGGCCGTTGCGGATGATCGTCACCCGGTCGCAGAGGGCCTCCACCTCGGCCAGGATGTGGCTGGAGAGCAGCACGGTCCGGCCGTCGGACTTGGCGCGGCTCACCCACCGCTGGAAGACCTCCTCCATCAGCGGGTCCAGCCCGGAGGTCGGCTCGTCGAGGATGAGCAGTTCGACGTCGGAGGCGAGGGCGGCGACCAGGCCGACCTTCTGCCGGTTGCCCTTGGAGTAGGCCCGGCCCTTCTTGCGCGGGTCCAGCTCGAAGGATTCCAGCAGCTCGGCCCGGCGCTTCGGGTCCAGCCCGCCGCGCATCCGGCCGAGCAGGTCGATCACCTCGCCGCCGGACAGGTTGGGCCAGAGGGTGACGTCGCCGGGGACGTACGCCAGCCGTCGGTGCAGGGCGACGGCGTCCCGCCAGGGGTCGCCGCCGAGCAGTCGGACGGCCCCCGCGTCCGCCCGGAGCAGGCCGAGCAGCACCCGGATGGTGGTCGACTTGCCGGAACCGTTGGGGCCCAGGAAGCCGTGCACCTCCCCGGCGCGGACGGTGAGGTCGAGTCCGTCGAGCGCCCGGGTCCGGCCGAAGGTCTTCACCAGGCCGGACACCTCAATCGGAGTTTCCATGATTTGGAAGCTACGCTTGTTTCACAAACTTGTGAAGACTGTGAGACCTGAGGCACGATCGGGTCCAGGACATGGCAGTGAGGAGCACCCGCCGATGGCTGACGACCGCCACCCCACCCGGAACGAGGAGGAGATCCACCTCTTCGTCGAACGGATGGCGATGGCCTTCGCGGACGTCGGCTTCCCCCGGATGGCCGCCCGCGTGCTCTTCACCGTGATGAGCGCCGACGGGCCGCTCACCGCCGGTGAGATCGGCGAGCGGCTGGGCGTGAGCGCCGCGGCCGTCTCCGGCGCGGTCCGCTACCTCACCCAGTTCGCCATGCTGGTCCGCGAGCCGGTGAAGGGCTCCCGGCGGGACCGCTACCGGATGCCGGACAACCCCTGGTACGAGGCCACGATCACCAAGACCGGGCTCTACAAGAACTTCATCGACATCGCCGCGGGCGGGGTGGCGGCCCTGGCCGGGCGGGAGACCCCCGGCGGCGAGCGGGTCAGCGAGATGCGGGACTTCTTCCTCTTCGTACAGGAGGAGATCGACTCGCTCGGCGAGCGGTGGCGGGCCCGGCGCGCCGCGACGGGACACGGCGACCGGGCCGACGCCTGACCGTCAGGCGCTGTTGCCCCAGCGGGCCTGCTCGAGGATGTCCACCGCGCGCTCCCGGGATTCCGTGCCGTCGTCGCCGCGCAGCAGGGCGGTGGCCTCGTCCACCGCCTCGGTGAGCACCCGCCACTGGGCGTCCCGCTCCCGCACCACGTCGGACTGGGCGGCGAGCTGCCGGGTCTTCACCCACAGCTCGACGAAGACCGACACCTTCGCCCGCAGCACCCACGGGTCGAACGGCTTGGTCAGGTAGTCCACCGCGCCGACGGCGTAGCCGCGCAGCGCGAGCTGGGCGTCCTTGTCCGCGGCGGTGAGGAAGATGATCGGTACGTGCCGGGTCCGCTCCCGCCGCTTGATGTGGCTGGCCGTCTCGAACCCGTCCATGTCCGGCATCTGGGCGTCCAGCAGGATCACCGCGAAGTCGTCCACCAGCAGTTGCTTGAGCGCCGCCTCGCCGCTCTCCACGGCGACCGACTGCACCGGAAGCCCCTGGAGGATCGCCTCCAGGGCCATCAGGTTCTCCCGCCGGTCGTCCACCAGCAGCGCCTTGGCCATCTGTGTCACGAATACTCCTCGCCTCGGCTGCCGCTGACCCACGACGCCATCAACTCGATCAGCTCGTCCAGGTCGACCGGCTTGGTGATGTAGTCGCTACCCCCGGCCGCGAGCGCCGACTCGCGGTCACCCGGCATCGCCTTCGCGGTCAGGAAGACGATCGGCAGGTCCGCGAAGCGGTGGTTGCGCCGGATCTGCCGGGTCGTCTCGTACCCGTCCTGGTCCGGCATCATCGCGTCCATCAACACGATGTCCACCTCCGGATGCTCGGCCAGCAGGCGGACCCCGTCCACCCCGTTGTCCGAGTACAACACGGTCATCCCGTGCAGTTCCAATGCGGAGGTCAGGGCGAAGACGTTGCGGACGTCGTCGTCGACGATCAGCACGGTCGCTCCCTCCAGCCGCCGGGTCGCCGGGGTCTCCGGCGGCTGCGGCAGCTCCATCGGCATGAGCAGCGACGACGGCAGGCCCGCGCGGCTCGGCGACGGCGGCGCCGGCGCCACCACCGCGTCCGGCGCCAGCACGTCCGGTACGAAGAGGGTGAACGTCGAACCCTGCCCGGGCGCCGACGACACGGTGATCGTCCCGCCGATCAGCCGGGCCAGGTCCCGGCTGATCGACAGGCCCAGCCCGGTTCCGCCGTACCGGCGGCTGGTGGTGCCGTCCGCCTGCTGGAACGCCTCGAAGATCAGCGACAGCTTGTCGTCCGAGATCCCGATGCCCGTGTCGATCACCGTGAACGCGATGACCTGCCGGGCATTGGTCAGCGCCGGCACGTCGAAGACGGCGTTCTCCGCGGCCGGGGCGATCCGCAGCGTCACCGCCCCGTTGTCGGTGAACTTCACCGCGTTGGAGAGCAGGTTGCGCAGGATCTGCTGCAACCGCTGGGCGTCGGTGACCAGCGCCGGCGGCAGGTCCTTCGCCACCCGGACCTGGAAGTCGAGGCCCTTCTCCTCGGCCTGCGGGGCGAACGCCTGCTCGACGTATCCGCGGATCTCGGAGAACCGCACCTCGGTCGGCTCGACGTCCATCCGGCCCGCCTCGATCTTGGACAGGTCGAGGATGTCGTCGATCAGCGAGAGCAGGTCCGAACCGGCGCTGTGGATCGTCCGGGCGAACTCGATCTGCTTGCGGGTGAGGTTCTGCTCCGAGTTCTCGGCCAGCAACCGGGACAGCAGCAGCAGCGAGTTCAGCGGCGTACGCAGCTCGTGGCTCATGTTCGCCAGGAACTCCGACTTGTACGCCGACGCCCGGGTGAGCTGCTGCGCCTTCTCCTCCAGGCCGAGCCGGGCCAGCTCGATCTCCCGGTTCTTCGTCTCGATGTTGCCCTTCTGCTCGGAGAGCAGCTGGGCCTTGTCCTCCAGCTCGGCGTTGGTGCGCTGCAGCTCGGCCGACTGCTCCTGCAACTCCTGCGCGAGCCGCTGGGACTGGGCCAGCAGCTCCTCCGTACGCCGGTTGGCCTGGATCGTGTTGACCGCGAGGCCGAGGGTGAGCACCAGCCGCTCCAGGAACGACAGGTGCAGCTCGGAGAAGGTGGTCACGCTGGCGAACTCGATCACGCCGAGCAGCTCGCCCTCGAAGAGGATCGGCAGCACCACCAGGTCGGCCGGGGGCGTCTCGGCCAGTCCGGAGCGGAGGACGAGCCGGCCGTCGGGCTGGGCCTTGACCCGGATCGTCCGGCGGGAGAGCGCGGCCTGCCCGACCAGCCCCTCCCCCGGACCGAACGTCACGTCGTGTCCCCGCGCCACGTAGCCGTACGAGGCGGTCAACCGCAGTCGCATGCTCCCGTCGGAGCTGTCCGTCAGGAAGAACGCGCCGAGCTGCGCGTCGACCAGCGGGGTCACCTCCATCATGATCATGCGGCAGACCTCGCCGAGGTCCCGCTGGCCCTGGAGCAGACCACTGATCCGGGCCAGGTTGGAGTCCAGCCAGCCCTGCTCGGCGTTCTTCTTGGTCGTCTCCCGAAGGGTGACGATCATCTGGTTGATGTTGTCCTTCAGCTCGGCGACCTCGCCCTGCGCCTTGACCGCGATCCGCTGGGTCAGGTCGCCCCGGGTGACCGAGGTGGAGACCTGGGCGATCGCCCGGAGCTGGGTGGTCAGCGTCGAGGCGAGCTGGTTGACGTTCTCGGTGAGGTCCCGCCAGGTGCCCGAGACGCCCTTCACCTGCGCCTGGCCGCCGAGCTTGCCCTCGATGCCGACCTCTCGGGCCACCCGGGTCACCTCGTCGGCGAACGACGAGAGCTGGTCCACCATGGTGTTGACGGTGTTCTTCAGCTCCAGGATCTCGCCCTGCGCGTCCACCGTGATCTTCTGGCCGAGGTCGCCCTTGGCCACCGCCGTGGTGACCGAGGCGATGTTGCGCACCTGGCTGGTCAGGTTCGACGCCATCGAGTTCACGTTGTCGGTCAGGTCCCGCCACGTACCGCTGACGCCCTTGACCTGAGCCTGACCGCCCAGCTTGCCCTCGGTGCCCACCTCACGGGCCACCCGGGTCACCTCGTCCGCGAACGACGACAGCTGATCCACCATCGTGTTCACCGTCGACTTCAGCTCCAGGATCTCCCCCTGGGCGTCCACCGTGATCTTCTGCGACAGGTCGCCCTTGGCCACGGCGGTGGAGACCTGGGCGATGTTGCGCACCTGCGCGGTCAGGTTCGACGCCATCGAGTTCACGTTGTCGGTCAGGTCGCGCCAGGTGCCGGCGACGCCGCGCACCTGGGCCTGCCCGCCCAGCTTGCCCTCGGTGCCCACCTCGCGGGCCACCCGGGTCACCTCGTCCGCGAACGACGACAGCTGATCCACCATCGTGTTCACCGTCGACTTCAACTCCAGGATCTCGCCCCGGGCGTCGACGGTGATCTTCTGCGACAGGTCGCCCTTGGCCACCGCCGTCGTGACCGAGGCGATGTTGCGCACCTGGCTGGTCAGGTTCGACGCCATCGAGTTCACGTTGTCGGTCAGGTCCTGCCACGTGCCGCTGACGCCCTTGACCTGAGCCTGACCGCCCAGCTTGCCCTCGGTGCCCACCTCGCGGGCCACCCGGGTCACCTCGTCGGCGAACGACGACAGCTGGTCCACCATGGTGTTGACCGTGTTCTTCAGCTCCAGGATCTCGCCCTGGGCATCCACCGTGATCTTCTGCGACAGGTCGCCCTTCGCGACGGCCGTGGAGACCTGCGAGATGTTGCGGACCTGGCTGGTCAGGTTGCCGGCGAGCTGGTTGACGTTCTCCGTCAGGTCGCGCCAGGTGCCGGAGACGCCCCGCACCTGGGCCTGGCCGCCCAGCTTCCCCTCGATGCCCACCTCACGGGCCACCCGGGTCACCTCGTCGGCGAACGACGACAGCTGGTCCACCATCGTGTTGACGGTGTCCTTCAGCTCCAGGATCTCGCCCTGCGCGGCGACCGTGATCTTCTGCGACAGGTCGCCCTTGGCCACCGCCGTGGAGACCTGGGCGATGTTGCGCACCTGGCTGGTCAGGTTCGACGCCATCGAGTTGACGCTGTCGGTCAGGTCCTTCCAGGTGCCGGCGACGTTCGGCACCTCCGCCTGACCGCCGAGCTTGCCGTCCGTGCCCACCTCCCGGGCCACCCGGGTCACCTGCTCGGCGAAGAGCCGCAGCGTGTCGGTGAGCGAGTTCATCGTGTCGGCCAGCTCGGCGACCTCGCCCCGCGCCCCGACCGTGATCTTCTGCGACAGGTCGCCCTTGGCCACCGCGGTCGCCACCTGGGAGATCGAACGCACCTGGCCGGTCAGGTTCGACGCCATGGTGTTCACCGAGTCGGTGAGGTCCTTCCAGGTGCCGGCGACGCCGCGGACGTCGGCCTGGCCGCCCAGCTTGCCCTCGGTGCCCACCTCGCGGGCCACCCGGGTCACCTCGTTGGAGAAGGACGAGAGCTGGTCGACCATGGTGTTCACCGTGCGGCCGATGCGCAGGTACTCACCGCGCAGCGGCCGGCCGTCGATCTCCAGCGCCATGTGCTGGGAGAGATCGCCGTCGGCCACCGCCACGATCACCCGGGCGATCTCCGTGGTGGGGCGGCCCAGGTCGTCGATCAGCGAGTTGATCGCCCGCTGGCCCTCCGCCCACGAGCCGTCCAGGCCCTCGTCGTCGAGGCGTTCGGTGAGCCGGCCGTCCCGCCCGACGATCCGGCTGATCCGGCGCAGGTCGAGGTGCTGCCGCTCCTGCAGCGACACCACGTCGTTGAAGGCGTCGGCGACCTCGGCGGCCAGGCCGGCCCGGCGGGGCAGCCGGACCTTGAGGTCGCCGCTGCGCACCCGCCGCAGGGCCTCCATCAGCTCACCGAGCAGCACCTCGTGATCGGGGGCGGACGGATCCGCGGCTGTCGACTGTTTCGCCGTGGTCATCATTCCTCGCTCAGCTCGGGGCCCGGCTCGTACCGACACGCGCCTATCCCACCATTCTGCCCGTGCCGCCGTCGAGGCTACGACGTGCGCGCAGCCGCCACTCCCACGCGCCGTCCGAGCGGCCCGCCGCCCGGCCCCCGGCGCTCCGCCCCATTGGTGGGCGTCGCGGGTGCGGCCCGCGCAATCGGCAGGGGGTTTGGCAGCCGGGGCGACGGCGGTGGAGGATACGGAGGTGTCAGCGGAGGCGGAACCGGGCATGACCGACAACTCGGACAGTCATGTCCGTAGCGTTCGGCTGCCCGCCGACCGGCGTACGCCCGCCGCCGCCCGGGCCCTCGTCCGGTCCGTGCTCGCCGAGGCGGACCTCGAGGAGCTGCTCAACGAGGCGCTGCTGCTCACCACCGAACTCTCCACCAACGCGGTCGAACACGCCCGCACCGAGCTGGACATCGAGGTCGCGGCGGACGAGACCGGGCTGACGGTGACCGTCTCGGACTTCGCGGCCGGGCCGGTGGACGAGCTGGTGGTCGGCGTCCGCAACGTCTCCGACGAGATCACCGAGGTCGCCGAGCGGGGACGCGGCCTGCTGCTGGTGGACCACTTCGCCAGCCGCTGGGGCACCACCTACCTGCCCACCGGGAAGGGTGTCTGGTTCCGGCTGGACCGGCACGACGCCGCGCCGCCGGAGCGGCGGACGGCGGCCGCGGAGGCGCACAGCCACCTCGCCGACGGCGACGACGCGACGCGCGACGCGCCGAGCGCGGCCGCGATGAGCGAGCTGATGCAGATCAGCCCCGATCCGTACGCGGAGGACCCGCTGCCGGAGTTCGCGACCGGTCTGGTGACCCGGCTGGCGGAGATGGTCGGCGCGACCGGTGGCGTGGTCCGGCTGGACCGGGGCGACGGGCAGGGCATCCAGGTCCTGGCCCGGTACGGCCGGCAGCCCCGGGACGACAACGAGCTGGTCCGGGTGCCGCTGGCCGTGCACCGCCCGTACGCGGGAGAGCTGGAGCTGGACGCGGCACCGTCCGCGTACGCCCGACCGCTCGCGGTGCTGGCGGCCGAGCGGCTCTCGCTGCACCTGGAGAACGACCGGCTGCGCCGGGCGGACGTACGCCGGTCGGCCTGGCTGACCTTCCTGGCCGAGGCGAGCGAGCTGCTCGCCCAGTCCCTCGACGTCGAGCTGACCATGGCGCTCATCCCGCAGCTGGTGGTGCCCCGGCTCGGCCAGTGGTGCGCGGTGCACACCACCGACGAGTGGGGCCGGCTGCGGCTCGCCGCGGCCAGCCACGCCGACGAGTCGGTGCTGCCGCAGCTGCACAAGGTGCTCCAGGAGACCGGGCCGGACTCGATCCAGGCCCGGTTGCGCGAGTCGTCGCGGAGCGCGTCGCAGGTCCCGCTCGGCGCCCCGATGGAGGGCTTCGCCGTCCCGCTGATCGCCCGCGGCCAGCGGCTCGGCACGCTGGCCGTCGGCCGGCACCAGCGGCACCGGCACGACCCGGACGAGGTCTCGGTGCTGGAGGACGTGGCCCGCCGGGCCGCCCTGGCGATCGAGAACGCCCGGATCCACGCCGAACGGCGCCGGGTCGCGCAGACCCTCCAGCAGTCGCTGCTGCCGCCGGTGCTCCCGGTGGTGGAGGGCATCGGCTTCGCCGCCGAGTACGTCCCGACCGGCGACGACGCCGAGGTCGGGGGCGACTTCTACGACGTGGTGCCGCTGCCGGACGGCCGCTGGCTGGTGGTCATCGGCGACGTGTCCGGCAAGGGCGTCCAGGCGGCGGCGGTCACCGGGCTGGTCCGCGACGTGATCCGGGTGCTGGTCGGCGACGGCAAGCCGTTGCCGGAGGTGCTGAGCCGGCTGAACGAGACGCTGGTCGAGCGGGGCGGCGGCCGGTACTGCACGCTGGCCCTGGCGGCGGTCGGGCCGGCAGGGGGCGACCAGCTCGACGTGGCCCTGCACCTGGCCGGCCACGACCGGCCGGTGCTGCTGAGCGGCGGTGGTGGCGCCGACTTCGTCGGCACCGGCGGCACGGCGCTCGGGCTGCTCGACTCGATCGCCACGCCCACCGCCGAGATCTCGCTCGGCCCGGGCGACGCGCTGATCTTCTACACCGACGGGGTGACCGAGCGCCGGCGCGGCCGGGAGCTCTTCGGCACCGAGCGGCTGCGCGACGCGGCCGCCCCGCTGGCCGGCTACTCGGCGGACGTGGTCGCCGCCCGGCTGCGCGCCACCGCGATCGGCTTCTCGGTGGAGGCCCCCCGCGACGACATCGCCATCCTGGTCCTCCGCAACGACGCCCTCTGACAACGGAGGTCAGAGACCGCCGGGGAGGCGGCCGGGGGCGAGGCGCTGGTGCGGGTCAAGGTGCTCCTTGGCCGCCCGCAGGCGGGGCAGCGTGGGCAGGTCGCCCCAGAGGTCGACCACCCGGCGGACCGGCGCCGGCGCGGCCACCACGACGCAGCGGCCCCGCCGGGCCAGCAGCACCCCGCGCACCGCGGCGACGATCGACGCCACCCGGTCGGGCGGCAGGGACCCGGGCAGCGCGGCGTGCACCGTGCCGATACCGGCCGAGCCGCGGACCGGCACCGCGCTGCCGGCGGCGTCGCGCAGCGCGTACACCGCCGCGTGCAGGTCGTTGATGGGCACCTCGATCCGTAGCGCGGTCTCGCCCGGGCCGAACGGGTAGCGCCCCCACCACTCCGGGGCGGCGTGCCCGACCACCGCCTCCGGGCCGAGCAGGCCCACCAGCCGCTCCACGCGCTCCGCGACGTCGGCCGGGCCGCCCTCCAGCAGCGCCACGAGGCTGCCCGCCGCGGCCGGCCCGGCCGACCGCCGGGCGATCGAGGGATGGTCGGGCCGGCCGAGGACCGAGGGGTGGTCGGGGTGGACCCGTCGGCGGGGCAGCGGGACCGGGACGGGCAGGTCCAGCTCCACGGCGGCCGGGTCGAGCCGGGCGGCGAGCACCGCCCGGACCAGGTCGTGCACCTCCAGCGGGGTCCAGACCGGCCGGGTCACCCAGACCCGGCTGGCCGGCACGGCCTGCACCCGCATGGTCGCCGAGACCAGCACGCCCAGGCCGCCCTGCGAGCCGCAGAGCAGCCGGGCCACGTCCAGCCCCGGCACCTGCGCCGCGCCGAACACTGCCGCCGCGCCGCCGCCCGCCGCGCCGCCGCCCGCCGCGCCGCCGCCCGCCGCGCCGCCGCCCGCCGCGCCGCCGCCCGCCGGTTCGCCGCCCGCCGGCCCGGCCTGGCCGAGCCGCGCGGTGCCGGCCGCACCCAGGCTGACCAGCTCGCCGTCGGCGTCCAGGTAGCGAACCCCGACCAGTTGGGCGCACGGACTGCCGTGCCGGTGCCGCAGCGGGCCGGCCTCGTCGGCCGCGAGCACCCCGCCGAGGGTCGCCCCGGGAGAGGGCACGTCGATCGGCAGCCGCTGGCCGGTGCGGTCCAGGGTTGCCTGGACCGCCCGGAGCGGGGTGCCGGCGCCGATCTCGGCGACCGGTGAGCCCTGCGGCTCGTGCCAGATCCCGGCGAGCCGGCCGGTGTCGAGCATGATGTCGACCTGGGCCGGAGCGGCACCCCAGTCGATCTTGGTGCCCGCGCCGCGCGGCACGACGGTGAGCTGGTGCGCGGCGGCCAGCCGCAGCACCTCGGCGGCGGCGTGCGGACCGCCCGGCACCGCCACCCAGCGCGCCGTCCGGCCGGCCACCTCGTCGGCGGGGCCGGCGAAGCGGGCGAACGGCGGGCCGCAGATCTCCGCCAGTCGCCGGGTGATCTCCAGGGCTCCGGGCCGGTTCGTGGAACTCGCTGCAGCCGCCATGCCGGTCATCGTACATGTGTTCGAAAGACGTGTTGGCGGGGTTGCCGGATCCCGTGCCGCGCGTACCCCACGACGGCGCGCCGGGGGCCGGTAACGTGACGCCGTGACCACCGAGACCCCCGACAACTCCAGCTCGGCGCGTCTGTCGCCGCGCCGCGACCTGGAGCCGTCGCCCGTACCCGTCGCCAAGCGCGTCCCGACCGAGCGCACCCACCACGGCGACACCGTCGTCGACGAGTACGCCTGGCTCGCCGCCAAGGACGACCCGGAGACGATCGCCCACCTGACCGCGGAGAACGCGTACACGGCGGCGCGCACCGCGCACCTCGAGGCGCTGCGCGCGCAGCTGTTCGAGGAGACCCGCCGGCGCACCCAGGAGACCGACCTGTCGGTGCCGACCCGCAAGGACGGGTACTGGTACTACACCCGCACCGTCGAGGGTCAGCAGTACGGCGTGCACTGCCGCCGGGCCGTCCGCGACGGCGAGACCGCGCCCCCGATCAGCGCCGACGGCGCCCCGCTGGACGGCGAGGAGGTGCTGCTCGACGGCAACCTGCTCGCCGAGGGGCACGACTTCTTCTCGCTCGGCGCGTTCGACGTCAGCCCGGACGGCCGCTGGTTGGCGTACTCGACGGACTTCGCCGGCGACGAGCGGTTCACCCTGCGGATCAAGGACCTCTCCACCGGCGAGGTGCTGGCCGACGAGGTGCCGGACACCTTCTACGGCACCGCCTGGTCCACCGACGCCTCCACCCTCTTCTACGTCACCGTGGACGAGGCGTGGCGGCCGAACCGGGTCTGGCGGCACACCGTCGGCACGGCGTCCGGCGAGGACGTGGTGGTCCACCAGGAGGACGACGAGCGGTTCTGGGTGGGCGTCGAGCTGACCCGCTCCGAGCGGTTCGTGGTCATCGACATCCACAGCAAGATCACCAGCGAGGTACGGGTGATCCCGGCGGCCAACCCCACCGGCGAGCCGGCGATCATCGCGCCCCGCCGGCAGGGCGTCGAGTACGCCGTGGAGCACCACGGGCACCGGTTCCTGATCCTGCACAACGACGGCGCGGAGGACTTCGCGCTGGCGTACACCTCGGCGGACGCGCCCGGCGACTGGACGCCGCTGATCGCGCACTCCCCCGGCACCCGGCTGGAGTCGGTCGACGCGTTCGAGAACCACCTGGTCGTCTCGCTGCGCACCAACGGCCTGACCGGACTGCGGGTGCTGCCGGTGGGCGGCGGCGACCCGTACGACATCGACTTCCCCGAGCCGATCTACAGCGTCGGGCTGGACGCCAACCCGGAGTACCGCACCAATGAGGTGCGGCTGCGCTACACCTCCCTGGTCACCCCCGACTCGGTCTACGACTACGACCTGGTCAGCCGACAGATGGTGCTGCGCAAGCAGAAGCCGGTGCGGCCCGGGCCGGACGGCCGGCCGTACGACCCGGCCGACTACGAGCAGCACCGGGACTGGGCGCTCGCCGACGACGGCACCCGGGTGCCGATCTCGCTGGTCTGCCGCAAGGGCACCCCGCGCGACGGCTCCGCCCCCGCCGTCATCTACGGCTACGGGTCGTACGAGTCGAGCATGGACCCGTGGTTCTCCATCGCCCGGCTCTCCCTGCTCGACCGGGGCGTGATCTTCGCGGTGGCACACATCCGCGGCGGCGGCGAGCTGGGCCGGCGCTGGTACGACCAGGGCAAGCTGCTGGCCAAGAAGAACACCTTCACCGACTTCGTGGCCTGCGCCCGGCACCTGGCCAAGGCCGGCTGGACGGCCGCCGACCGCCTCGTGGCCCGGGGCGCCTCGGCCGGCGGCCTGCTGATGGGCGCGGTGGCCAACCTGGCCCCGGACGCGTTCACCGGCATCGTCGCGCAGGTGCCCTTCGTGGACGCGCTCACCTCGATCCTCGACCCGTCACTGCCGCTCACCGTCACCGAGTGGGAGGAGTGGGGCAACCCGCTCGACGACCCCGAGGTGTACGCGTACATGAAGTCGTACACCCCGTACGAGAACGTGGCCCCGGTCGACTATCCGGCCATCCTCGCGGTGACCAGCCTGAACGACACCCGGGTGCTCTACCACGAGCCGGCCAAGTGGATCGCCCGGCTGCGCGCGGTCGCGCCGCAGGGCGACTACCTGCTCAAGACCGAGATGGGCGCCGGCCACGGCGGACCCAGCGGCCGGTACGACGCCTGGCGTGAGGAGGCGTTCATCAACGCCTGGATCCTGGACCGCCTCCGCCGCGCCTGACCACCGACGGAGGGGCCCGGTCGCCGGCCCCTCCAGTCAGGCCAGCACCGACGCGAGCCGCGCCGGGTCGACGTTGCCGCCCGTCACCACGGCGACGGTACGCCCGGCGGGCAGTTCGTCGCGGTGCGACAACCGAGCCGCCAGGGCCACCGCGCCGCTCGGCTCGGCCACCAGGCGCGCGTCCCGCACCAGCCGACCGGTGGCGGCGAGGATCTCCTCCTCGGTCACCGTGACGATGCCGTCGAGGCGGTCCCGCAGGTGGGCGAGGGTCAGCGCGGACAGGTGCGTACGCAGCCCGTCGGCGCTGGTCCGGTAGGTCCGCTCGACATCCCAGACCACCACCTCGCCGGCGGCGAGCGACTCCTTGGCGTCGGCGGCGAGCAGCGGCTCCACGCCGATCACCAGGGCCGACGGGCGGAGCGCCGGCACCGCCGTGGCCACTCCCGAGGCGAGCCCGCCGCCGCCCACCGGCACCAGCACCACGTCCACGTCGGGCAGGTCCGCGACGATCTCCAGGCCGATGGTGCCCTGCCCGGCGATGACCCGCCGGTCGTCGAAGGGCGGCACCAGCGCGGCGCCGGTGTCGGCCGCGATCCGTTCCGCCTCGGCGAGCCGGCGGGCCGGCGGGACCAGGCGCACCTCCGCGCCGAGCGCCCGGATCCGGTCCACCTTGACCGGCGGCGCTCCCGCCGGGACGACCACCGTGCAGGGGACGCCCGCGGCCCGCGCCGCGTAGGCGAGCGCCTGGCCGTGGTTGCCGGACGAGTGGGTCACCACGCCCCGGGCCCGGGTCGCCGGGTCTAGCCGGGCCACCGCGTGGGTCGCCCCGCGCAGCTTGAACGAGCCCACCGGTTGCAGGCTCTCCGGCTTGAGCCACAGCTCACCGTCCCACGGGGCCGGCAGCAGCGGCGTACGCACCACCGTCCCGGCGATGTCGTCGGCGGCGGCCCGAACGTCGTCGATCGAGATCAGCTCCATCGCCCCATCCTGCCCGACCGCCCACCGCCGCCCGCCCCGCCGTTCCCCGGCCGGCGCCCCGCTTCCGGGCGGACGGCCGTCACTCGCCCTGCAAGACCGGGACGGCGGGTCCACTCCGGCCGCGCCGGGCACCGCCATCCGTGCCGGAATCCGGGCCGGCGACGCGCGCATAGACTGCCGCGGTGAGCGACGACGAGGAGGCGCCCCGGGCGGACGTGCCGGCCGGAACGGGCGCGGCCCGGCGCGGGACGGCCTGGATGATCCTCGGCGTGGTCGCCGCCGCCCTGCTGATCTGCTGCTGCTCCGCCGCCATCGGCGTGGCGGTCTCCTGGTCCGCCGGCCTCTTCGACGCCCGCTGACCGCACCCGACCGGCACGGATCGAGAGCACAGCCGGGGCGGCGTCAGCGGGGGGCCGGTCCCGCGCCGACCAGCGCGGCCGCCTCGCCCGTCCGCACCATCCGCTGCCAGCGCAGCCGGTTGCCGATCACCGCGGTGACCACCGACTGCACCACCACCAGGTACATCACCTGCCGGTAGACGAGCTGCTGGAACGGCAGCGTCCACAGTGGGCCGTACCGCTCCCGGTCCAGGCGCAGCGCGTACGCGGCGGTGAAGCCCTGCAGCAGGAGCAGCCCCGCCCAGGCCAGGACCAGCGCCGACCAGGGCAGGAAGAGCAGCCCGTAGAGGGCGAAGACGTCGACCGCCGGGGCCGCCAGCGGCAGCAGGATCTGGAAGACGGTGAGGTACGGCAGGCCCCGCCGCCCCAGTTTGCCGCCGGCGCCCGGCTCGCGCAGCGCGTGCCGGTGCTTCCACATCGCCTGCATCGTCCCGTAGCACCAGCGGTAGCGCTGCCGCCAGAGCTGGCGCAGCGACGAGGGCGCCTCGGTCCAGGCGATCGCGCCTTCCTCGTACACCACCCGCCAGCCGGCCCGGAGCACCCGCATCGTCAGGTCGGTGTCCTCGGCGAGGGTGTCGGCGGGGACACCGCCCACGGCCAGCAACACCTCCCGGCGGAACGCGCCGATCGCGCCCGGGATGGTCGGCATGCACTCCAGCACGTCGTACATCCGGCGGTCGAGGTTGAAGCCGATCACGTACTCCAGGTGCTGCCAGCGGCCGAGCAGCCGACGCCGGTTGGCCACCTTGGTGTTGCCGGAGATCGCGCCGACCGTGGGGTCGGCGAAGCCCTGCACCAGGCGGTGCACGGTGTCCGGCTGGAACACCGTGTCCCCGTCGACCAGCACCAGCAGGTCCGCCCGGGCGGCCCGGATGCCGGTGTTCAGCGCCGCCGGCTTGCCGGCGTTGGCCTGCCGGATCACCCGCACCCCGCGCAGCCGCAGCCGCTCGACGATCTCCGCGGTGCCGTCGCTGGAGCCGTCGTCCACCACGATCACCTCCAGCGCCGGGTACGCGCTGGCGACCAGCGACCGCACGGTGGCGGCGATGTTCGCCGCCTCGTTGTACGCCGGCACGATGACCGAGACCGGGCCGTTCACCTCGGGCCGGCGGTACCGCGGCCGGCGGACCCGGCGGACGTGCAGCTGGGCGCAGACCACCTGCACCGCCAGCCGGGCGACGCCGAGCAGCAGCGCGACGCCGAGCAGCAGGTTCATGGCCGCGGCCAGCCAGCCGGAACCGGTCTGCGCCCAGCGCAGCGCGGTGCCGCTGAGCCGGGCGCCCGCGCCGGCCGGCACCATCGAGTCCGGCGCGCCGATCCCCGCCGAGACGGTGGTGAACCGGTAGCCCTCGCGGGTCAGCTGGGGCAGCAGCTGGTCGAGGGCGGCCACGGTCTGGCTGCGGTCGCCGCCGCCGTCGTGCATCAGGACCACCGCCCCCGCCCCGTCCTGCGGACCGGCGGCCCGGACGATGGCGGGTACGCCGGGCCGCTGCCAGTCCTTGGTGTCCCGGTCGGTGAGCACGCCAACGTGGCCGCTGCCTGCGGCGTCCCGCAGCGCCTGGTACTGCGGCCCGGTGAGCGAGGTGGTGACCGACGAGAACGGCAGCCGGAGCAGGGTCACCTCGCGGCCGGTGGCCCCGGCGACGGCGCTGCGGGTCCAGGCCAGTTCGAACCCGGCCCGCCAGCGCGGCACCGCGGTCAGGTCGGCGTGGGTGAAGGTGTGCGAGCCGATCTCGTGGCCCTCGGCGAGGATCCGCCGGACCAGCTCCGGGTGCTCGTCGACCCGCGCGCCGACCACGAAGAACGTGGCGTGCGCGTGGTGCCGGCGCAACACGTCGAGCACCTGCGGGGTCCAGCGCGGGTCCGGTCCGTCGTCGAAGGTCAGGGCGATCGTCCGCGCCGGCATCCGCCGGGTGACCGGCGTCGGCCCGTCCAGCCGCAGCACCGGCCCGCCGGCGACCGCCTGACGGGGGGCGGGCGAGGCGGGCGCGTCCGACGGGCCGGACCCACCGCCGACGTTGGTGACCAGCCCGTTGAAGCTCAGCGCCGCGAGCAGGACGAACAGACCGAGCAGGAGCAGCAGCCAGTGCGCCCGAGGGTCGGGCCGGGCCACGTGTCTCGCCATCGTCATGGCTTGCGCGGGGTGCGGCTGGGCTTGGCGGTGCGCCGCTCGGCGCCCTGGCCCGGCGGGCTGCTCATGGACGCCCGGGGCGCCGGGGCGGTGGCCCGGGCGCCGGCGGAGGTCGGCGAGGGTGCCGGAGCGGGCACGGAGGTGCTGGTCGCCGGCACCGGGCGCGGGCTGGGGCTGCTCGGCTGGCGTACCTCGCCGGGGGCGTCCACCCCGGCCTCGACGGGGGGCCGCTGCCTGGTCTCCGACCAGCCGGGCAGCGGGACGGAGGAGTCGAAGAAGAGGCCGGCGAGGATCAGCCCGAGGCTGGTCAGCAGGCCGAGGCCCATCGCCGCGCCGGCGATGACGGTGAGCCGGCGACGTCGTCCGGTCCGGTCGACGAAGACCGGTGGCGCGCCGCCGGGCTGGTTCTGCATGCTGGTGATCTCCCGATGTTCCGCGTTCCGCCGGCCGGCCCCGGCCCCGGCCCGGAGGGACCCACCGGCGGGTCCTCCGCAGGCAACAGCGTGACCGGCGGCGGCGGCGTCACATCAGGTCGTCCGCAACTCCTCCATCGCCGTGCTGGAGCGCAGGAAGAGCAGGCCGACCCCGACGGTCACCAGCACCGCGGCCAGGGCGCCGGCGCCGAGCCAGGCCAGCCGGTCCCACGGTACGTCCGGCGGCACGGTCACCCGGGAAACCCACTCCGTGCGGACGTACTGGGCGCGGGTCACCTCGTCGGCGCAGAGCTTCTCCCCGGCGTCGCAGATCTCCTGCGAGTAGCCACCGCCGGTCGGCGCCGGGAACGCGCCCCGGACGAGCAGGAGACCGACGGTGAGCGCGACGGCGATCGCGGGTGCCGCCGGTGCCAGGGACTGCCAGAGGATGGACCGCCCGATGACCCCCCGGGGCACCCCGGTCGCCACCAGCGCCGCATACGCCTGCCGCCGGGCGACGATCCCCTCCACCAGCGCGACCAGCAGGCCGCCCGCCGCGATCGTCATGGCGACCGCGACCGCCAGGTCGACCAGGTCCATCGCGCCCAGGTAGAAGTCGTCGGGTGCGGCCATCCCGTTGCCGGTCCGCCGCCCCAGTTCGATCATGGCCAGGAAGTCGGCACGGATCCCGGCGGCTCCGGCCCCGAAGATGAGCGCGGCGAGGAGCGCGGCGAAAGTCCGGCTGCCCGCCCACGGATCGGCTGTCAACCGGCCGGCGGCCAGCAGCGCGGCCGGCCCCCGGGCGTACCGGTGCAGCAGACGGCCGGTGCGGTGGGAGATCCAACCGGTCCCGGTGACCACCCCGATCATGGCGATCAGGGCCCCACCGACCAGCAGCGCCGGCAGCAGCCAGAGCGGTGGCTCGCTGTGCCGACGCTCGTACCAGAGCCCGACCGGCCGGAAGGCGGCGAAGGCGGCCAGCCCGAGCAGGATCAGCAGGCCCGGCCAGGGCCAGGGCGGCCTGGTCCGGGCCTTCCGGACCACGCCGAACGGGGTGGTCGTCACCCGACGCAGCAGCAGGGCGGTGGCCAGCGTGGCGAGCGCCGGCAACCCGAGCACCACCGCCACGATGCCAGCCGTCGGCGGGTACACGTCGGTGGGGAGCGGAAGCCGGCCTTGGGCGTCCGGCCGGTGCACCAGCTGGTGACCGGCCAGGTAGATCAGCAGCCCGGTCGACGCGCCGAGCAGGGCGGCCAGGCCGGTCTCCGCCGCGGCGACCCGGGTGACCTCGCCGGGGGTGGCTCCGGCCAGCCGGAGCGCGGCCAGTCGACGGTCCCGGGCGGGAGCGCCGAGCCGGGCGCATTGCCCGGCGAGGCCCAGCACCGGGAGCATGAGCAGCAGCAGGGCGAACGCGGTCCCGCCGCGCAACCCCGGCTCTCGCAGCAGCCCGTTGGTGTACTGGTCGGAGAGGGCGTCGGACCCCCCGGCCGGTGTCGGGATGGCCAGCACGGTCAGCGCGGCCAGGCCGGCGAGGACGGCGAGCGTGGCGCTCAGCGCGGTCAGCACTACCCGGGCGGTGTCGGTGCGGGTGCCGGCCAGGGCGAGGCGGACCAGGGGTGGCCCGCCTCACCGGTGGCCGCCCGCGAGCGGCGTGTCCAGCCCCAGCCCGGTGTGGTCGACCAGGCCGTCCCGGAGCATCACCTCCCGGTCGGCGTACGCGGCGATCCGTGGCTCGTGGGTGACCAGCACGACGGTGGTGCGCTGCTCGCGGGCGAGCCGGACCAGTTGGGTGAGCACCTGCTCGCCGGCGAGGGTGTCCAGCGCGCCGGTCGGCTCGTCCGCGAACAGCACCCGGGGCTCGGTGACCAGCGCCCGGGCGGTGGCACAGCGCTGCTGCTGACCGCCGGACGTCTCGCCGGGCCGGACGTCGGCGACCTCGGCCACTCCCAGCCGGTCCAGCCAGGTCAGCGCCGCCGTCCGCGCCTCTCGCCGCCCCGTGCCGGCGAGAAGCAGCGGAAGGGCGACGTTCTCCGCCGCGGTCAGCTCGGCGACGAGCTGGCCGAACTGGAAGAGCACCCCGAACTCGGTGCGGCGCAGCCGGGAGCGGGCCGCCTCGGACCAGGTGTCGATCCGCGCGCCGCGCCAGGTGACCTCGCCCGCGTCGGGGCGGAGGATGCCGGCGAGGCAGTGCAGCAGGGTGGACTTGCCGCACCCGCTCGGGCCGGTCACCGCCACGATCTCCCCCTCGGCCACGTCGAGGGTCACCCCGCCGAGCGCGGGTGTCCTGCCGTACGCCTTGACCACGCCGCGAGCTTCCAGGTGTGTCACGAGTGCACCTCCCGGTGCCAGTCGGCGACCCGGTCCAGGGTGGTGTGCAGCCACCGCAGGTCGGCGTCGAGGTGGGCGATGGCGAAGTCGGCCGCGACGACGTCGTCCAGGGTGGCCGAGGGGGCGGTCTTGACCGCGGTCAGCTCGCGCAGGCGCGCGGTGTGCGCCCGACGCTGGGCGGTCAGGTACGCCCGGGCCCGGTCGACGTCGGCGGCCAGCAGCGCGACGACCACCTTGGCGAAGAGCGTGCTGGCCACGTACGGCACGGGCGGCTCGACGGTGCTGAGCCAGTGCTCCAGCGCGGCCCGTCCCTCGTCGGTGAGCGCATACGCCGTGCGGTCCGGACCGCCGTCGCGCTCCTGCCCGGCGGGCACCACCAGCCCGTCGCGTTGGAGGCGGGCGAGGGTGGCGTAGACCTGGCCGAAGGCGAGCGGCCGGGCCCGGGGCAGCCGCGCGTCGTGGGCCCGCTTCAGCTCGTACCCGTGCCGCGCCCCACCCGCCAGCAAACCGAGCAGAACATGCTGAGTGGACACCGCGCCACTATTCACTCAGCGAATAGCCCCCGTCAACCCCTCCCCCCTCCTCCCGCGCGATCTTGCAGTTGGTGCCCCGGCAATACCGGGCAAGTGCCGCGAAAAGCGGGCCCCAACTGCAAGATCGCGTGAAGCGGGAGCGGCGGGCGGGGAGGGAGGGTGGGAGGGTCAGGGGTGCCAGGTGGGGTTGCGGCCGGTGCGGGACAGGAGACGGTCCAGGTCGGTGGCGTCGGGGGTGGTCGGGTGGGGTGCGGCGAAGGCGCCCATCTGCTGGCCGGTGTCGCCCATCCGGTCCATGAACCCGTGCAGCTCGGCGAGGACCTCCGGCTCGACGTCCAGGCGCTGGCCGGTGGCCCGGGCCAGGTCCCAGGCGTGCACCGTCAGGTCGGTCAGGGCCATCGAACCGACCGTCTCCTGCGGCAGGCCCATGCCGGGCGAGACGCCCTCCAGGCTGGCCGGGTCGGCCCAGGCCTCGACCAGGCGG
Organism: Micromonospora sp. GCM10011541; assembly: GCF_042650725.1. NCBI lineage: Bacteria > Bacillati > Actinomycetota > Actinomycetes > Micromonosporales > Micromonosporaceae > Micromonospora > Micromonospora sp. GCM10011541. The sequence continues at coordinate 19,502 of NZ_JBHSBP010000001.1, read as the reverse complement.
GCGGTCTCCGCCGCGAACCGGTCCCGCCAGCCCTCGGTCAGGTGGTCGGTCTTCGCCGACCAGTCGACCTCCCGTCTCCGGGCGAGCGCCTGGAAGTTGACCACCACGTCGTACAGGTGGTTGAGCAGGTCGCGCACCAGGTAGTCCGGGCACGGGGTGGGCCGGGAGAGCTGGTCGTCGGAGATGCCGCGGACCACCGCCACCGTCCGAGGTGCGGCGGTGGCCAGCAGCTCACTAGTCTTCGTGGTCATAGGGCCAGCGTATGAAGGTGGTCTTGAAGAAATGCGACAGCGACCGCGGCGGGACAGCAGGGGCATCCTCGACCCCGGCCGGCTGCTGCGGCAGGTCCGCTTCCGCCGCCGGTTGCCCACCCCGGCGCTGCAGGCGTACGTCGAGCACTACTGGCTCATCGACTGGGAGCTGACCGAGCCCTTCGAGCAGCGGGTAGTGCCGCACCCGGCGGTCAACGTGGTGTTCCACGGCCCGGCAGGCGGCCCGGAGACCGCCGAGGTGGCCGGCCCCGCGGGCGAACTCTTCGCCATCACCCTGCACGGCGCCGGCCGGACCAGCGGCGTCCAGTTCCGGCCGGGCGGCTTCCGGCCCTTCTGGCGACGGCCGGTCGCCGAGCTGACCGGCCGACGCCGGCCGCTCGAAGCCGTCGGCCTCCCCACCGCCGGCCCGGTCTGCCCCGGCACCGACGACGACCGCTGCCGCCGGCTGGACGCCCTGCTCACCGGCTGGGCGCCCCGGCCCGACCCGCTGGCCGCCGAGGCGACCGCGCTGGTCGAGGAGATCCGCGCCGACCGGGACATCCGGCGAGTGGACGACTTCGCGCGCCGGCACGGCGTGTCCACCCGACGGCTCCAGCGGCTCTTCCTCGACCACGTCGGCGTCGGTCCGAAGTGGGTGATCCGGCGGTACCGGCTCCAGGAGGCGATCGAGCAGGCCGCCGCCGGCGGGCCGCTCGACTGGGCGACGCTCGCCACCGACCTCGGCTACAGCGACCAGGCCCACCTGGTCCGCGAGTTCACCGCCGTCACCCGGGTCTCCCCGGCGGCGTACGCCCGCTCGCTGAGCTGACCCGGTCCGCGACCCACGGGCCGGTCAGCGACGGCGGAGGGCGACCACGGCGATGTCGTCGTGGATCTCCGGCGGGGCCAGCTCGACCAGCAACCGCTGGCAGAACTGGTCCAGGTCGTCGTCCACCCGGGTGGCGACCGCGCCCAGCGCGGCCATCCCCTCGTCGATGGTCGCGTCCCGCCGCTCGATCAGGCCGTCGGTGTAGAGGACCAGCGTCGCGCCGGCCGGCAGCACGAACTCCAGGTCCGGCGGGCGGGGCGCGCGGACCCCGAGCAGCGGAGCGGCCTGCTCGACGAACTCCACCCGGCCGTCCAGGCTGACCAGCGCTGGCAGGTGCCCCGCGCTGGCCAGCCGGATCAGGCCGCTGCCCGGGTGCAGCAGCAGTACGCAGATGGTGGCCAGCTCGTTCGGCAGCAGGGTACACATCAGCTCGTTGACCCGGTCCAGGATCACCCCCGGCTGGTGCCCCTCCACCGCGTACGCCCGGACCGCGTGCCGCAGCTCGGCCATCACCGTCGCGGCGTGCAGCGAGTGCCCGGCCACGTCGCCGATCGCCATCAGCAGGTGCCCGTCGAGCATCACCAACTCGTAGAAGTCGCCGCCCACCTCGGTCTGGGCGCTGGCCGGCTCGTACCGGACCGCCAGGTCCAGGCCGGCGACCTCGGGCAGCCGGCGGGGCAGCAGGCTGCGCTGGAGGGTGACCGCGATCCGGTGCTCCTCGTCGAAGGAGCGCTGCGCCTCCATCGCCGAGGCGACCGCCTGGGCGAGCTGCACCAGCACCGGCGTCCGTACCGTCTGGGTCGCGGTCGGCACCACCACGTAGAGCGGCGACCGGTCCTCGCGCAGCTTGGCGGCGGCCACGGTGACCGTGTCGCCGGCCGGCCAGTCGATCCGATCCCACGCCGCCGGCTCCTCGACCCGGACGGTGGCGCCGATCGGCACCCCGGTGTCGTCGACCACCCACGGGACGACGTGCGGCTCGGCGTCTGGCCCGGCTGCCACGCCGGCCAGACAGTCACCGTCGACGTTCTCCGCGACCACGACCGCCGGGCTCTTGAAGATCCGCGCCGCGCCGGCCGCCGCCGCCTCCAACAGCCGGACGAAGTTGGAGGCGGCGTGCATCTGCACCGTCGCGTCGGCGAGCGCGGCCAGCCGCTCGGCGAGCAACTCGGCGAGCCGTTCCGGGGTCAGCGCCGGGGAGTTGGCCGGGACACGTCGGGACATCCTCACGACCGTATCCCCCTCGTCCACGGCCACGCCGAGCATGTCCACCAGTCGCGCCACCGCGCCGGACTGCGGTTGGAAGCCCTCGTCCGGCAGCCGCGGGCGGGTCGCAGCAGACCTCCCTGGACTCGCGAACCGGCCGGACTCTATCACCGCAGCAGCTCGGACTACTTGCCGCGGGACAAATAATGATCGTCGACACGGGTACGGGCTCCCGTTCTGCGTGTTCCCCGCTTCGTGGGATACCGTTCCACCGAACACAGGAGGTCGACGAATGTCCCTGACGGTGCACACGGAACAGCGCGGCGACGTGGTCGTCGTGTCGGTCGCGGGCGAGCTGGACATGGCGACGGCACCGCAACTGCAGGACCAGATCACCGATCTGCTGGACAAGGGACGTAGCCGCCTCGTCTTCGACCTGGCGAACGTGTCGTTCTGCGACTCCACCGGGCTGTCGGTGTTCGTCCGCGCCAAGAACAGCTGCGACGAGGCCGGCGGCGTGGTCCGGCTGGCCGCCCCGCAGCGCGGGGTGCTGCGCATCCTCGAGGTCAGCGGGCTGGTCGAGGTGCTGCACACGTACCCGACGGTCGAGCAGGCCGTCGCGGGCGACCCCACGCCGGCCTCCTCCTGAGCCACCTTCCTCAGCGCTCGTCCTCGATGTAGCGGGGACGAGCGATCATCATGCCCGCGCCGGTCTGCACGGCCAGGGCCGCGAGGAGGAAGCCGAGCGGCGCGGTCCAGCCCCCGGTCGCTTCATAGAGGATGCCGACCAGCAGCGGGCCGAGCGCGGCAATCACATATCCGGTGCTCTGCGCGAAGGCGGACAGCGCCACCGTGCCCTCGGCGGTGCGGGCGCGCAGCCCGATGGTCGTGAGGATCATCGGGAAGGCGCCCTGACCGAGGGCGAGCAGCAGCACCCAGAGCGGAGCCAGGCCGCGCGGTGCGAGCGCCAGTCCCAGGTAGGCCGCGGTGGAGAAGGCGGTCAGCGCGAGCACCAACGGGCGCAGCGTGCGCAGCCGGCCGGCCAGGGTCGGCATCCCCAGCGCGACCGGCACGCCGAGCGCGGTCACCCCGGCCAGCAGCAGCCCGGCGGCCTCGGGCGCGTAGCCGGAGTCCCGGAAGAGCTGCGCCAGCCAGCCCATGATCGCGTACCCGCTGAGCGACTGCGCGCCGAAGTAGACCGCCATCGCCCAGCCCAGCCGGGTCCGCTCGGGCCGGATCCGGGCCGGGGTGGCCACGGCCGCAGTCGGGGTCGCCGCCCGCCGGGCGGCGCGGGCCCGCAGCGCCAGCGGCACCCACGGGAGCACGGCCACCGCGGCCAGCCCGGCCCAGACGCCCAGCCCGGCCCGCCAGGAGCCGAAGGCGTGCGCGACCGGCACGGCGGACGCAGCGGCGACCGTCGTGCCGATGGTCAACGCCATCGTGTACGCCCCGGTGACCAGCCCGGTGCGGTGCCCGAAGTGCTGCTTGACCAGCATCGGAAGCAGGATGTTCGCCACCGCGATGCCGGCCAGCGCCAGCGCGCTGGTGAGCACGAAGACTGCCGCGGAGTCGGTCGCCACCCGGAGCACCTGGCCGACCGTGAGCGCGAGCATCGCCACGACCAGGACCCGGGCCGGCGCGTACCGGCGGACCAGCCACGGGGTGAGCGCGCCGAGGCCGGCGAAGGCGATGGTGGGCAGGGTGGTGACGAAGCCGGCCATCGTGCCGGAGAGACCCAGACCGCCGCGCACCTCGTCGAGCAGGGCGCCGAGGCTGGTCACGGCGGCCCGCAGGTTGAGCGCGACCAGCAGCATGCCGACCAGCACGAGCGCGCCGCCGGTGGCCGGGGACGGGGTGCCGACCCGCGAGGCGGCGGGCGCCAGGCCGGGCGTCACGTCGGTGGTGGGCGTGCCCTCGGCGGTCGGGGTCCGGTCCCGGATCGGGGCCTCGGTGCTGGCGGGTGGCGGGGTCATGACCTCGAACCTACAATCATGGGATGAATTTCGGCAGCAGGTGTAACCGGTGACACCGCCCGTCGATTCCGTCGCCGTGCCGCCGCGCGGCCAGCGGGTACGGGACACGATCGCCCAGCTCCGGGCCCGGATCCTCGGCGGCGAGTGGCCGGTGGGCGGCCGGATCCCGACCGAGCCGCAGCTGGTCGCCGCGCTCGGGGTCGGGCGGAACACCGTCCGGGAGGCCGTCCGCGCCCTGGTCCACGCCGGCGTGCTGGTGTGCCGTCAGGGCTCCGGGACGTACGTGGTGTCCACCGACGAGCTGGCCCCGGTGGTGGCCCGCCGGCTCACCGACGACCGGATGGCCGAGGTGGTCGAGGTGCGCCGCGCCTTCGAGGTGGAGGCGGCCCGGCTCGCCGCGCTGCGGCGTACCCCCGATGACCTGGCGGCGCTCGACGCCGCGCTCGCCGCGCGGGAGGCCGCCTGGCGCTCCGGCCGGGTGGACGACTTCGTCGAGGCCGACGCCGCGCTGCACACCGCGGTGGTCGCCGCCGCGCACAACGGCATGCTCGCCGAGCTGTACGCCTCGGTCGGCGCCGCGCTGCGCAGCACCGTCGCGCACGCCATGGGCGACGCGCTGGAACCGGAGCGGTACGTCGACCACGGTCGACTCGTGGCCGCCATCTCCGACGGCGATCCAGCCCGCGCGGCGATCGAGGCCGGTGCTTTTCTGGAGCCGCCCTCCAGGGCATAGGTTGTCCCGGACGCAGAATCGGACAGCACGGGAGTACGGATGCTCAAGGGCTTCAAAGATTTCATCATGCGCGGAAACGTCGTCGACCTTGCGGTCGGCGTCGTCATCGGCGCCGCCTTCACCGGCATCGTCACGTCGTTCACGGAGAGCTTCCTCAAGCCGCTGATCAAGCTGATCAGCGGCGGCAGCGAGCTCAAGTCGGGTACCTGGACAATCGGTGATGTCAAGTTCCCGTGGGTGAACTTCATCAACGCGGCCATCACCTTCCTGCTCACCGCGGCGGTGCTCTACTTCCTCGTGGTCTACCCGATGAACCGGCTGGCCGAGCGTCGGCGGCGGGGCGAGGAGCCGCCGCCCTCGGCGCCGAGCGAGGAGGTCAAGCTGCTCACCGAGATCCGGGACGCCCTGGTCGCGGGCGGTCACAACACCCCCGGGCAGCGGCGCGGGGCGCTGGACGACGTGCTGGGGCGCCGGAACGAGCCGCCGGTCACCCGCTGACGTAGCACATGCACAACGGCCCCCGCGGGAATCCCGCGGGGGCCGTCCCATGTCGTACAGGTGTTCGATAGAGTCCCGCCATGGAACAGCGCAGGCACTGGTGGAACGGGAAGTGGGGACGGCTGGCCCGGCGGGACGTCTTCCTCCGGGTGGACGGGGACCGCTGGCACGTCGAGCAGCGGGCCGGCGGCGCCGAGGGAGTCTCCCGGTTCTACGAGTACGCCAGCGCGGAGGAGGCCGAGGAGACGGTCCGGGCCCTGCTGGAGGGGCTGGACGGCTGGCGTGAGCTCTCCCCCCGCCCACCGAGCGGCTGGACCCCGTCCGTTTAGCGCGGGCGCGGCCCGGGAACCGCGCCTGCATGAACCAGCAGGGTACGCAGCAGCAGGCCACCATCTCCCGGGTCACCACCGGCATGCGGGTGGTCGACTCGACCGGCGCCGAGATCGGCACGGTGGATCTCGTCCAACGCGGCGACCCGACCGCGGTGACCGTGCAGGCACCCACCGCCGACCCGGGCAGCAGCCTGGACGAGCTGATCGAGGCGACCGCGGTCGAGGAGCCGGACGTGCCGGCCGACCTGGCCGCCCGGCTGCTGCACAGCGGCTACCTGAAGGTCTCCACCGAGCTGGCCCGCACCGGGGCGGTCTACGTGCTCGCCGACCGGATCGCCACCGTCTCCGACGGCCAGGTACGCCTCGACGTCCCCGCCGCGGAACTGCCCCCCGAGGAGTGAGCCGGGCGGGCGCACCTCCCGGACACGCTACGAAGCTGATGTCGTCGATGAATCACCGCTGAATCCCCTACCGTGGGCGGGATGTGGATGGTGATCGGAGAGCAGCGCGGCACGCCGGCGGATCCGGACCAGCGGTCGGCCCAGTTCACGCACATGGCCGAGGTGACCCGGCAGAGTCCCGGGTTCGTCCGGGGCTGGTGGGGCGCGGACGACGACGACCCGGAGCTGAGCCACGCCCTGGTCGTCCTCGACACCCTCGACAACGCCCGGGCGCTGAAGCGGATGGTCGAGGCGAACGTCACCGGGGTGCGCCTGCGCCTCATGGAGATCGGCGTCGCGGTCGACGGAGCGTCCTGACCGCACGAGCGGGGTGATGACGATTCAACTGCAAAGGACGCCGTGCCCGGTCCCGGCCCTCAGCGGACCGGCGGCCGCGACAACGCCGCCCGTCCGCGGCCTCCGGCCTGCGGCACGTCATCGCCCCGCGGCACGACCTCGGCCGGCGCGACGGCGCCCTCGGCCGGCTCCGTGGTCGCCGCCCGGTCGTCGCCGCCCGGTCGCCGCCGGCGGCGGAACAGCAGCAGCATGAGCCAGCCGGCGACCAGGCCCCAGAACGCGCCGCCCACCCCCAGCAGGCTGACCCCGGAGGCGGTCACCACGAAGGTGACCACGGCCGCCTCTCGGGCCTCCGGTTCAGCGACGGCCGCGGAGACCGCGCCGGCCAGCGCGCCGAGCAGCGCCAGGCCGGCCACCGCCTCGACCAGAATCGGCGGGGACAACAGCACCAGCGCGGTGGCCACGCCCGCGCCGAGGCCGAGCAGCGCCAGGCCGATCCCGGCGGTGACCGAGGCGATCCACCGGCGGTCCGGATCCGGGTGGGCGTCCGGTCCGGCGGCCAGCGCGGCGGTGATCGCGGCGAGGTTCACCGCGTGCCCGCCGGCCGGCGCGCCGAGCGCGCTGGCCAGCCCGGTCACCCGGAGGGCGGAGCCGAGCGGCGCCCGGTAGCCGTAGCCGGCGAGGACGGCCATCCCGGGGACGTTCTGCGCGGCCATGGTGACCAGGAAGAGCGGCAGCGCGAGGCCGACCACCGCCGGCAGGGTCCAGGCCGGCGTGGTCATCTCGACGGTGGGGGCCAGGTGCAGCCGACCGGGCCCGGCGGCGGGGGCGGTGAGCGCGATGGCCACCGCCGCCACCGCCAGCGCGGCCGGCACCGCCCAGCGGCGGGCGAGCCGGTGCAGGACGAGCCAGGTGAGCACCACCGGGGCGGCCAGCCGGGGCACCTCCACCAGCGCCCGGACCGGGGCGGTGCAGAGCGGCAGGAGCACCCCGGCGAGCATCGCGCTGGCGATCGGGCCCGGGATCGCCGCGACCGCGCGGCCGAGCGCGGGGATCAGCCCGGCCGCCGCGATCAGCAGGCCGGTGGCCAGGAACGCGCCGACCGCCGCGGGCCAGCCGCCGGGCACCGGGCCGGTGGCGACCAGCAGCGCCGCGCCCGGGGTGGACCAGGCGATGGCCATCGGCAACCGGTGCCGCAGCCCGAGCCAGACCGCGCAGAGGCCGGCCGCCACGCAGAGCACCAGCAGCCCGGAGGCGGCCTGCGCGTCGTCGGCGCCGACCGCCCGCAGCCCGGCGAGGACCACGGTGAACGAGCTGGCGAAGCCCACCAGGGCCGTCACGACGCCGGCCAGCACCGGTTGCAGTCGGCCCGCCATCCGCCCCCCCTCCACCGGCCGTTCCGTTTACGGAACGACGACGTGTAGCACCATAGCGGCATGGCGTCGCCCCCACCAGCTCGTGACCCCGCACCCGGAACGGTCGGCCCACGGGTGCGGGCGCTGCGCGAGGAACGCGGAATCTCGCTGTCCACCCTGGCCCGGCTGGCCGGCGTCGGGAAGGCCACCCTCTCCGGCCTGGAGAACGGCACCCGCAACCCCACCCTGGAGACCCTGTACGCGGTCACCGCGCAGCTCGGCGTGCCGCTCACCGCCGTCCTCTCCGGGCCCGCCGAGACGCCGACCGTACGCGGGGCGGCGGTGAGCGCCACCCTGCTGGAGGTCTTCACCGACAGCGACGCGACGTACGAGCTGTACCGGATGCGGGTCGCGCCCGGCCCGGGCCAGCTCTCCCCCGCCCACCAGGCCGGGGTCACCGAGCACGTCACCGTCTTCTCCGGCGTGCTGCGCGCCGGGCCGGTGGACGCCCCGCTGACCGCGGCGGCCGGCGCGCACCTGCGCTGGACCTCCGACGTGCCGCACAGCTACGCCGCCGTCGGCGACGACGAGGTCTGGGCCAGCCTGCTGCTGCGCTACCCGCGCCGCTGACCGGTCAGCCGGGCGGCGCGGCCACCGGCAGCCGGTGGCGTACGGCCCAGAGCGCGGCCTCCGTCCGCGACGCCGAGCCGGTCTTGCGGAGCAGGTTCGACACGTGCACGGTGACCGTCCGCACCGAGATGCCGAGCGCCCGGGCGGCCTGCTTGTTGGACATCCCGGCGACCAGGCAGCCCAGCACGTCGATCTCCCGGCCGGTCAGCTCGGCGTCCGGCGGCGTCGCCGGCCGGGGCACCAGATGCTCCGGCAGCGGCTCGTGGACCAGACCGTCCGGCCCGGACCCGGCGTGCGCGGCGAGCAGCTCGGTCAGCACGTACGGGTTGCCGCCGGTCCGCCGCCAGACCGCGGCCACCACCGTCTCGGCGGGGCGCGTCCCGTCGTACACCTGGGTCAGCACCTCGGCCACCTCGGCCGCGGTGAGGGGCGCGAGGTGCTGGCGCACCGCGCCGCGTACCCCGCAGAGGCGGGCCAGCGCGCGGACCGTGAGGTCCGGCGCCACCGCGTCGGCCGGCGGACGGCTCGCCACCACCAGCAGGGCCGGCAGCTCCGGGGCGGCGGCCAGCTCGCCGAGCAGGTTGAGGCTGGCCGGGTCGAGGGCGTGCAGGTCCTCCACCACCAGCACCGCCGGGCCGGCCCCCACCAGCAGCCGGACCGTGCGGACGGCGAGCCGGAGCAGCGTGCCCGGGGCGTAGCGTTCGCGCGGCGCGGTGGGCTGCTGGGCGAGCCAGGCCAGCGCGTCCGGCGGCAGGTCCAGGCCGCTGGTGTCCCGGCCGCTGAGCACCGCCGCCAACCAGTCGTACGGGGCGGGGTCGTGCACCCGCGCGGCGCCGGCGAGGACCACCGCCGGCCGCGGGGTGAAGCCCTCCAGGGCGGCCCCGACCAGCAGACTCTTGCCCACCCCGGCGGCCCCGGTGATCACGGTGACGGTGGGCGCCGGCCGGCGGCCGGAGACCACGGCGGCCCATGCCCGGTCGAGCTCGGCCAGCTCGCCGGCGCGCCCGACCATGGACACCGGCATCATTTCTCACACCCTACGCAGTAGTGCGTAGAGACGGCGGCAGGGTCTTCTTGGCAAGCTTGACCCATGACGCTCATCCTCCGCTCGGCCATCCTCAACGACGTCGGCCTCGTCCGGACCAACAACGAGGACTCCGCCCTCGCCGGTGACCGCCTGGTGGCGGTGGCCGACGGCATGGGCGGTCTCCCCGCCGGCGAGGTGGCGAGCGAGATCGTCATCCGGATCCTGGACGAGCTGACCCCGCCGACAAGTGCCGACGAGGCCGCCGACGCGCTGCGGGCCGTGGTGAGCACCGCCAACCAGCGGATCCGGGCCGCCATCACGGTCGACCCGGCCCGCGACGGCATGGGCACCACGCTCACCGCCGCCCTGCTCGCCGGGGACACCCTGGTCCTCGCCCAGGTCGGCGACTCCCGCTGCTATCTGCTGCGGGACGGGGAGCTGACCCAGCTCACCCGGGACGACACCTTCGTCCAGGCGCTGGTCGACCAGGGCGCCCTCTCCCCCGACCAGGCCCGGCACCACCCGCAGCGGTCCCTGGTCACCCGGGCCGTGCAGGGTTCGGACGCGCCGCCGGCGATCGGGGTGCTCACCGTCTTCGCCGGCGACCGGCTGCTGCTCTGCAGCGACGGCCTCTCGGACTACGTCGAGGACTCGGCGATCGCCGCCGCGCTCGGCGCGAACGCCGACCGCCAGCAGTGCGGCGAGCAGCTGGTCAAGCTCGCCCACCAGGCCGGCGCGCCGGACAACGTCACGGTGGTCGTCTCCGACGTCACGGCGGCCTGAGCGGCCACCGGGCCGGCGAAAGCGGTTGCGCCGGCCACCGGCCCGGGTTGGGATGAGGAATGATCATCCGTCGGTTGGCCGCCGAAGAACGCCTGGCCACCAGCTTCCCGCTCCAGGCGTACGCCTTCGAGGCGTCGCCGCTGGCCGCCTCCCGGGTGGAGGAGTTCCGCGACTACCTCCCCTACAACGCCGGCAACCGGACGCTGGTCGCCGACGAGGACGGCACGGCGGTCGCCGCCGTCACGGCGATCCCGATGCGGCAGAACCTCCGCGGCGCCGTCCTGCCGATGGCCGGCGTCGCAGGGGTGGCGACCCACCCGCTGGCCCGCCGGCGCGGCCACGTCCGGGCGCTGCTGCACCAACTCCTCGACGAGATGCGCGACGAGGGGCATTCACTCACCGCGCTGTACCCGTTCCGGGCGTCGTTCTACGAGCGCTTCGGCTACGTCGGGCTGCCCCGGGCGCGTACCGCGACGTTCACCCCGGCCGACCTCGGGCCGCTGCTCCGCGCCGAACTGCCCGGCGAGGTGGTCTGGGAGCGGGTCGGGGCGGCGTACCCGACCTGGCGCGCGTTCACCGAACGCTGCCTGCACGAGCGGCACGGCTTCGCGGTCTTCCCCGACTTCCGGGCCGTCGGGCTGCGCGACCGGGACGACCGCTGGCTGCTCACCGCCGTGGTCGACGGCAGCACGGTCGGCGCGGTGACCTACCGGATCGACGACCACGGCGGCGAGCTGATCGCCGACGACCTGCTCGCCACCGACCCGTACGCCCGGGCGCTGCTGTTGCAGTTCTTCGCCCGGCACGTCGACCAGGTCGAGCGGATCCGGGTCCAGCTCCCCGCCGACGAACTGCCCGAGCTGTGGCTCACCGACCTGGCCGTGCACGTCGAGGCGCGGGTGTCCCGGCCCGGGTCGCCGGCTCCGATGGCCCGGCTGCTCTCCCTGGACGCGCTGACCGGCCTGCCGGCGGGAGCCGGTCGGCTCCGGGTCGACCTGGTCGGCGACCGCTGGCTGGCCGGTACGCACCTGCTCGACGGCGCCACCGGCCGGCTGGAGCTGCGGCCCGGCGACGCCGCCGGGGCCGGCGTCCCGACCGCGACGCTCACCGCCGCGGGGCTCTCCGCCCTCGCGTACGGGGTGCTCGACCCGGCCGAGGTCGACATCCGGGACCTGGGCGACGTGCCGGCGGACGCGGCGGCCGAGTTGCGCCGCATCTTCCCCCGCGAGGTGCCGTACCTCTTCGCCGACTTCTGACGGTTCCGCCGCCCCCCGCCCCGGGGTACGGTCCTGCGAATGCCGGAGTGGTTGCAAGCGGGACTGTGGGGTCTGCTGGCCGGTTCGGCCCTGCTGATCGGGGCGGTCGCCGGGTTCTTCGCCCGGGTGCCCCGGAAGGTCATCGCGTCGATCATGGCGTTCGGCGCCGGGTTGCTGCTCAGCGCGGTCTCCTTCGACCTGGTCGCCGAGGCGTACGAGCAGGCTGGCCTGCTGCCCACCGCCCTCGGCGCGGCGGTCGGGGCGCTGGCGTACACCGTGGCGAACATCCTGCTGGCCCGGCGCGGCGCCCGGCACCGCAAGCGCTCCGGCGACGTGCAGCCCTCCGAACAGGAGCAGCCCGGCTCGGGTACGGCCATCGCGGTCGGCGCGCTGCTGGACGGCGTACCGGAGTCGGTGGTGATCGGCGCGGGTCTGCTCGCCGGCGGCCCGGTCAGCCTGGTCACGGTGGTCGCGGTCTTCCTGAGCAACGTGCCGGAGGGCCTGTCCAGCGCGGCGGGCATGCGCCGGGCCGGCCGTTCCCGGCGGTACGTCTTCCTGCTCTGGGCGGCGATCGCCCTGGTCAGCGGCGCGGCGGCGCTGGCCGGATACGCGCTGCTCGGCGGCGCTCCGCCAGCGGTGCTCGCCACCATCACCGCGCTGGCGGCCGGGGCGATCCTCGCGATGATCACCGACACGATGGTCCCCGAGGCGTTCGAGGACGCCCACCTCCTGGTCGGCCTGATCACCGTCCTCGGCTTCCTGGTCGCGTTCGCCCTCTCGCACACCTGACCGCACGCCCGCTGGCGGCGGAGCACAGGCGGCGGCTCGATCTTCTTCGTCAGCAACGACCGCACCCGCGGCGACCGGCGGGGCGTACGTCAGTAGGGGTTGCCGTGGCCCGGGGTGCGGGCCTTGCGGAGGCCGCCGGGGCGGCCGGGAAGGTCCGGGTCCGCCGACATGGGCGGGGCGGCGGTGTGCCCGGCGCCCGCCATGCCGGCGAAGAGTTCCTTGAGCGCGGTCAGAGCGTCGATCCTCGGCGTCCAGCCCAGCTCCGTCTCGGCGCGGTGGCTGGACATCAGCGGCGCGTTCAGCGCCAGCTCCACCCAGCCGGCGTCGACCGGTTGCAGCCGCGCCCGCCAGGTCAGCGCCGCCGCGACGCGCAGCACCGGGGCGGCGACCGGCACCGTCCAGCCGTGGAAGTGCCGGGCCACCAGCTCCGGGGTCAGCACCGGGTCCGCGGCGACGTTGAACGCGCCGCGTGCCTCACCCAGCAGAGCCTTCGCGTACGCGTCGGCGACGTCGTCGGCGTGCACCGCCTGCATCCGCAGCCGGCGGTTGGTCGGGACCAGCGGGATCCGGCCGTACCGGAGCAGCCGCACCGGGGCCAGCGGCCCGAGGAAGTAGCGGGTGATCTCGGTGCCGGCGTCCCGCTGAAAGGTCAGCCCCGGGCGCAGCCGGACCACCCGCAGCTCCGGGTGTTCCCGTTCGACCGTGTCGAGCAGCGCCTCCACGTCCGCCTTGTCCCGGCTGTACGACGATCCGGGCACCCCGGTCGCCGGCCAGCGCTCGCTGACCGGGTGGTCCTTCGGGCCGGGCGCGTACGTGCCGACCGACGACGCGCACACGAGGGCGGGGACGCCGGCCCGGACGACCGCGTCGATCACCGCCCGGCTGCCGTCGACGTTGGTCCGATGCAGGGTGCGCTGCTCGTGGCTGGGCTGGATCTGCCAGGCCAGGTGCAGCACCGCCCCGGCCCCGGCGAAGATCGCCGAGAGCTTCTCGGTCGCGCCGGGCGCCCCGATGTCGCAGGAGTGCCACTCCACCCGGTCGTACGGCTCACCGGCGTCCGGCCCCGGCAGCCGGCGGGCCACCCCGGCCAGCTCCAGCCCGGACTCCTGACGCAGCCGGCGCAGCACTGCCGTCCCGACGTTGCCGCTGGCCCCGACGATCACGATCCGCATACCGGCTGCGGTACCCGTTGAACCCGACTCCAACCCCGGAAGGTTCACGGCCGGGGCGAGTGGCGTACCCAGTTCTTCTCCTGCCGGCGGCGTCCCTCGGTGGCGGCGAGGCAGCGCGGACAGATGAACCCGACCGGGTCGGCCTGGGTGAGCACGTCGGTCGAGGCGTAGTCGAACGGCACGTGCGGGAAGCGGCGCAGCCGGGTACGACTGAGCGGAAGCCCGCAGACGGTCTGGTTCTGCCCCGGCAGCCAGGCGTGCACCTCGCCGCCCGGCTGCCGTACGCCGTCCGCGCCGACCTCCTCGCTCGACGCCGCCACGGCGGGCGTACTACTCATCCTCATGCCCGTCCCGGTTCCCCGGGCGGGCCGAGGCATGCGGCCCGGCCCCCGCCGTGTCGGCGAGGTGGCGGCATCCCGGCCGGTCGGACACCGCCACATCGCCGACGTGGAGTCGCTGGCGGTCAGGCGCGGCGGGTCAGCAGGGCGCCGATCAGGCAGGCGAAGGCGGCCACGTTGGTGACCGTGCGGGCCAGGTTCCACCGCACCCAGGTCGCCTCGAAGCGCTCGCGGACCGCCGTCAGGTCGGTGATCCGGTCCACCGGACCGGCCGCGTCCAACCGGTCGTTCAGCGGCACGCTGCACCGCATGGTGATCACCAGGGTGACGAGGTAGAGCACCAGCGCCGCCCCGGTCCAGGCCAGCACCCGGCCGCCGGCGGTGAGGTGCAGCGCCACCGCCAGCGCGAGCAGCAGCACCGCCCCCAGGAAGGCGGCCAGGAACCAGCCGTTCAGGATCCGCCGGTTGATCCACTGCATGGTCCCGACGAAGGTCCGGTCGTCGGTCGCGGCCAGGCCCGGCATCACCGAGCACGAGTACGCGAAGAACAGCCCCGCCATCAGCCCGGTCGTCAGCGTCGCCCCGGCCAGCACGGCCGTACGCAGCAATGTCATGGCTCCCAGCCTGGCCGGCCACGGCGCCACGGGCCATCGTCGAGCGGCTCGACCGCATGCGCGGTCGTCTCGGCCTCGGCGGCCGGACATCGACGGGCGGCGGGAAGCCGGAAGGCTCGCGCGAGCGGGTTCCGGTAGCCTGAGCGGGCGGGCCGCTAGCTCAATGGCAGAGCTGTGGACTTTTAATCCACAGGCGGCCTGGTCCGCCATCGATTTGTGTCGCTAAATTCTGCTGCACGAACTGCGTCTATGCACCCGCCTGGTTGCGCACACTCGTCCTATGTGGACACGATTGCCTCCCGGGGTGCTCGGTTGTTTAGGCGCACATGAATCCGCTCGCCCTCTGCGCCGTCCACGTGGTTGCAGCGTTGTCCACGGAGGGTTCGGTCGACCATGCCGCACGCGGCCGTGCGTGCGAAAATCCGCGCAGGTCTGCCGCTGGTGGGCACTAGCCTTAACTCTCGTGACTTCTACCTCTATCGGGCTGGTACCGGTGCACGCCGGGCAGCCCGAGCCCAACTCCGAACAAGAGCGGATGCTGACAGCGCGGCGGGAGCACCAGCAGGACGTCGGACACCGCGATCGAGCCCCGCGTGTACCTGGTGATCTGGCCTGGGAGAAGCACGGATTGCAGCCGCGCTGGCTCGGCATGGAGACCAGTGACTGCGCGATCGCCATCGAGCCGGGGCACTACCACAACCGAGGTGTGGCTGAACGGGATCGGTTCCTGGCCGGCGCAGCTCGACGCGGCGAGCTCGCACTGGTGGTGGCGGTGATCGGAGATGCCGACGGGGATGAACTAAAGCGTTCACTGTGGTCGCGCGACGCCTCCGTCTCGGTCGCGGACATGTTTACCAACGTCAGCGGCCGGCGACTACCGACGGGCACTCGGCCGGAGATCGCCCCTGATCTGAGCCCGGCGGATCGCGACCTGGCCATCCGGCTGCTCACCCGGCCAACCACGGCGCCCTGGTGGGCGCTGCAACTCCACGGGGTGACCACGGTGCGCGGCGACGGTTTCGGTGGTGAAACACACCACCCAGCCCAAGGAAACCTGGAACCCATCCTCATCGACAGCCTCGGCGACCCCGTCGTTGCCGCGTGGGTCTCCCCCGCAGGCGACCAGCGATGGTACGTGCTGCCCGACCCCGTCGCCTGGGACAACGTGCTGGGTTGGTTGACGCACAGCGCCCTGCCGCATTACGCCCCTGCAGTGCTGCGCCGGGCCCGCTCACCACACTTCGTCGACCCTGACCTACAGACAGCGGACGAGTTGGCCGCCCGCGCCGGTCTCGTCGATCTGGAACAGCGCTACAGGCTGGACCGCGCCCAACTCGACCAGGATCTGCGCGAGGCCGAGGAGAACGCGTCACCAATCCGCTACGGCCTGCTCTACGGCACGCGTGATGAGCTGGTCGAGGCGGTGGCCGCAGTCCTGGCCGCCGCCGGGCTGAGCGTCGTCAACCTGGACGCCGAACTCGGTGCCACTCAGTCTGCCGACCTACTCGTCAGCGCCCCGCAGGGTGCGAATCGCAAGCTCGTCGAGGTCAAGGGCGCCGGTGGGGCCGCGCAGGAGAACCTGGTCGGCTACCTCCAGCGACACCTGGACACCTGGCCGCAGCTGCAACCGGACCAGCCGGTCGCCGGGGGAGTCCTGGTAGTCAACCACCAGCACAAGCTGCCCCCGGCCGAGCGCACCGCGCAGGTCTACACGCGGCCGGAATTTGTCGCCACGCTGCCGGTGCCTGTTCTGAGCAGCCTGCAACTGTTCCACTGGTGGCGGGTCCGGGATTGGTTGGCGATCCGCACGGCGATCCTCGGTGCCGAGCCGAGCGCCGTCGTGACCGGGCCGCAGCCGGCTCCGGCGAAAGCGGATCCCTCCGAGGTGTCCGCCACGGCGACCGGACGGAACAGGTGGTGGCGGAAGGACCGCCGCGGCAGCTGACCGAAGCGGGCCGGTCGAGAACGAGGAACCGGGCGCCGCCAAATCTCGCCGCTCGGATTCGGAGTGCAGCACAACCGCAAGGTGCGACGACGACCGGTCGGCCCGATGGGCGCCACCTGATCATCGCGCGGTCGCCGTTGATGTTCGTGCCGGGTGAGTTGGCTTTGCCCGGGAGGCTCGTCGTCACGGCGAGGCAACGTCGAGCCTGGCAAGCTGGGCGGCGGCGTCGAGATCGTGACCGAAGCGGTCCATCAAGGTCTTGGCGATGACGCGGGCCTCCGGCGTGAGGCCGAAGCGTAGGTGCAAGTCGACCCACGCGCGTACGATGCCTGGGTCGTGGATCTCGGGTGCCAGTTGGCCGTACGAGGCCCACGCCGCCTCCCACCGGCCCTGGTTGAGCTGGGCGAATATCAGTCCCCAGGCGTGCTGGTCATCGTCTGGCTGGTCCCTGAGCGCGGTGCGGGAACATGCCTCCGCGCCCGCCCAGTCGGCGTCCCTCATTCGCCGCTCGATCAGCCGATGGTGGAGCTGGCGTCGTTGTTCGTCGGCGAGTTCGCCGGTGGCGAGAAGCTGCGCTGCGCACGCTTCGGCGCCGTCCGTATCGCCGCGGAAAGCCAATATATTGATCTTGTCTTGGAGTGCCTTCAGCGCCCCGTACGTCCTCCAGGTTTCGTCGCATGCGGCGAGCGCTTCCTCGTAGCGGCCTGCTTCCCGCAGCAGCTCGATCAGCATCTCCCCGGCTGCGGGTGATTGTTGGGACCGTAGCAGCGTGATCGCCGAGTCGAGGTCGCCGGTGCCGGCGGTGTTGCGGGCGGTGAACAGGACGTGGTCTTGGGCGTCGAGGTTGGCGAGCGTGCCGAATCGGGTCAGATCGGCCGCGTCGAGTGCGCCCCGGACGGCGAGCTGGTGCAGACAGATTCGGGCCGCGAGTGCGCTGGCGGCGTTGTCGAGCGCGGTGCGCCACAACGAGGTCGTGTCCGCGCGGGGCTGATTGGCGTCCGCCGCGATGGCGCGGATGAGCGGCTCGGTTGGGGTGTCGCGCATGGCGTCGCCGAACCGGCCGGCGCGGGTGCGGTCGCCCAACGCGACGCTGGCTTGGGCACCCATGATGGCGACCGTGGGGTCGACAGCCTCGCGGTCGTTGGCCTGACCGCCGAGGGCTGTCGGCGTGGCGAGCGTGATCACCTCCAGGAACGCCTGGGCGAGCATGCGCTCCTGCACGATCAGGCGATGCGCGTTCTCGCTTGGCCCGGCCCACCGTCGCGTCTCGTCCCGAACGGACGTGGCCAGCTCGACCGCCGCCTGCTGGTCGCGGTACGGCACCGCCGAACGTCCACGGACCATGCGCTCGATGAGCACGCGCGCCTGGCCGAGCCTGCCACCGACGATGCGCGGAAAGCGTCGGCAGGCGCGCTCGTAGAGGATCAGCGCCCGGTCGAGGTCTCCCCGCCTCATGGCGCGCTCGGCGAGGAACAGCAGACAGGTGGGTTCCGCGTCGAGTTGGTCGTCGGGAACGTCGCGCAGGAGGGTCTCCAGTGCGTCGTCCCGGCCCGACTCGTCGGCGTCGAAGGCGCACACGGCGACATCGGCGAGCAGGCTGGCCCCGGCATGCTCCCGCGCGACGTGGAGAAGGTCGTCTGCGCGGGCTCGATCGCCGGCTGACATGGCCATCAGGGCTGCGATGCCGCGCAGCCGTACGTGGTCGCTCGACCCTCTGTCGGCTGCCAACGCGAACGCGGACATCGCGAGGTCCTGGTGGCCATGTTCGTTGGCATACGCGCCGATCGTCGCGAGCCGTAGCACGGTCGCGTGGGGCCAGAGCCGGCTTGCGTCGAGTAGCGCTTCGACCGTGGCCCGTGACTGCTCGCGGCCCTCGCTCAAAAACTTCGCCAGACGTAATGCTCCGTCACGGTCGACGGCGCGAAGGGCGGACAGCATCTCCACCGCCGAAGGCGGCAGCAGCGGCAGCGCTACTTCAACCGGGTCGGCGGTGGCCGGGGCGACGGCGAGCGCGATCCCGCGCAACGTGTCCTGCGAGCGGGCGTCGAGGACGTTCGCCGACGGCACCTCGATCCACCAACCCCGATTCGTGTAGTGGACCGCGTCGTGCGTGATCTGCACCCAGTACCCGAGACCGGAGTCCGGGTCCACGAGGACCAGGATCACGGGCATGAGGTTGGCCAGCCAGTAGCTGAGGTGCCGAGTCTTGCCGGGGAACCGCCAGCCACCGTCGGTCTTCTGTTTGAAGTACGTGGGTCCGCATTTAATCTGAACGGCGAGATACCGGCCTGAAGGGGTCCTGGTCAACCCATCGACTTCGACCTGCGCATCGATCCCATGGTCAGCGACACCTTGCTCCCGAAACGCCCAGCCCATCGAGCTGAACGCACTATCGACGGCGGCGACGCCGATGCGCTCCATCTGGGCAGACGACCGGGTCACACGGCCCCCTCTCCACCCACGATCTGTCGCAACGCCGGCCCGAACGCTAGCGGACCCTTAGGAAGTGGACGTGCGCGGTTTAGCCTCGGCTGCGCGCTTCGCCACCAGGACCGTCAGCCTAATCGGCACCCCCTACACCTTCGGCGGAGTCTGCACCGCCGCCCATTCCGGCATCCCGGCCCGACAGTACGACTGCTCGGCGCTGCTGCAGCAGGCCTACAGGGCCGCCGGTGTCAGCATCCCCGCACGACCAGCGAACAGGTCGACACCGGCGCGCCGCTCACCGACTACCGCGACCTGCGGCCGGGAGACCTAGTGTTTCATCCCCGGCAGCCGAGGCAGCACGAGCCGGCCCAGCCATGTCGGCATGCACCTCGGGCAAGGACTGACCGTGCCAGGCCCCGCACACCGGCGACGTCGTCAAGATCAGCCGCCTGGCCGCGTGGAGCGGACAAGTCGCCGCGGTCCGCCGCATCGTCAAATAGGAGATACTGCAATCGGACTCTGATTGCTCGCAACCCTGCTAGGCAGTGAGGTGATCTCAACAAGGCCGTGCAGTGGGTTGCGGATGACACGGGCATTGCGTCCATAG